>CAIYCP010000673.1 GCA_903924715.1 uncultured beta proteobacterium | reverse complement strand
GCACCGTCTTGCTCCATGACGCGTCGTACTTGGTTCAGTTCGAAGGCGGTTTTTTGCGATTTAAAAAAAGTACTGGGGTTCATCGCACGCACGGTGCGCGCGCGCAATCGATCAATCAACGCACAAGTCGTGCGCGCTGGATCAAACAGCAGCACGTCTGTTTCTGGTAGCTCGGCCAAAGCCTGTGCCACAGTGTCATAGGGGCGCACGTAAACCTGAGATTCAGCCAGTTTGTTTGTCAGGCCGGCATCGACCTTGCCCGGCAACACGAACAACTGCGCGTCGGTCAAGCTAATCAAAACATGTGACAGAAAAACCGGATTAAAAGACACATCACTGCCGCGCAAATTTAACAGCCAGGCCACATCATCAAGTGACGAGATCAAATGCCACTGGGCGCCCTGCTCAAGCATGGCGTCGCGCACGCGCGCCAGTTTGCCTTGCCGCGAGGCACCTGCAATCTCTACAGACAAATCGCGCACTGCTGCGGTGGGCAATGGGGGGCGTTCGGGCCAGCATTGCCCGGGCAAATCAAGATCTAGTTTTAACGAGATGCCAACAGGAGACAGCAGCGCAAGTAGTGCGTCGCGCGCGGCCAGACCCAACGCACGACCATCGACCGCTACCGTTGCACCTTCAGCGAGGTGCGCGGCCAGCCACTGCGTGTGGGCTGGGTCAGTGGCCACGCCAATTTTCATGAGGGTGATGTCGGATCCTGCGAGTTCGGCCTCGGCTTGTACCCAGTAACGGCTATCGACCCATAGCCCAGCAAAATCCTGCGTGACCACAACCGTGCCCACTGAACCACTAAAGCCAGTCAACCACGGACGTACCTGCCAGTAGTCTGGCAAATATTCAGACAGATGGGGGTCTGCCGAAGGTACGAGGCAAGCCTGCACCCCGCCCGCCTGCATGGCAGCACGTAGCGCCGCCAGAGCAGAAGAGGGACTCGAAGTTGACATGGTTGTTGTCATGTAAAGGGGCGAGTGAACGTACACAAGATCAACAGGCCACTGGACATACCCATGGCCGAGGCAATCATTTTATTTAGAGGGACTAGAGAATTTAGCCTTGAGTACCGCAATGATGCCAGGCAAAATCGACAAGAAAATAATAAACAGAATCACGAGCGTCAGGTTGTTACGCACAAACGGCAGATTACCAAACCAATAGCCGGCAACCGTCAGCGAGACAACCCACAAGATCCCACCGGTCACGTTGTACAAAAAGAAACGCTTGGGATCAAAGCGCGCAAAGCCTGCGACGAAGGGCGCCATGGTGCGTGCGAGCGGAATAAAACGAGCGATGATGATGGTTTGACCACCGTAGCGATCATAGAACCCTTGGGTATAAGCCAAGTGTTTCGCATTGACCAGGCTGGTACGCGCGATCAGCGCTGCACCAAACCAACGGCCGACCGAATAGTTCACTGCGTCACCCAAAATCGCCGCCGTGGTCAGAATAGCCATCAACAGATAGATATCCATCTTACCCATCGCGCACACTGCGCCTGCCACAAACAACAATGAATCACCCGGCAAAAACGGCATAAACACTAAGCCCGTTTCGGCAAAAATAATCACCACAAGTAAGGCATAAATCCAGACACCATGCGCCTCGATAAACTGCAACATTGTTTTATCAATGTGCAGCAATAAATCTAATAAGCCAGTGATGAAATCCATACCTAAATCCTTAATACGCTGACGCAATGGCGCGATTGTAGCGAACCTGCGTGCTACGAGCGCACTTATTCACTGCCCACCCGACGTAAAGTGGTGCACCGCGCGCAAAGCTTGGCGCTGATGCCTGTCGCGGCCTGCGACAGACTGCGCACACCAAAGCGACGACATAATCGACTGCTCGATCGTATCGGCTGCAGCTTCAAAGAGCCCATCCAGTTGCTGCTCGTGCAATAGCGTAGGCGCTGGCATCGGCTCGTGCACGAGGGCTGGTATGGTGTAGGCGGTTGAAAACGCTAGCGCAATATCGCCGCTACCGTGCCCAAAAAAAGAACCGGTACGGGCTAACCCAACCCCTGCCCGCACCGATAATCGACGCAACTGTCGCGCGTCGAGAGGTGCGTCTGTCGCGAGCAGCATAATGATCGAACCTTTTTCTTGCGAATGTGGCTGCGGCACCTGCACACTCTGCGACAAGCTTTGCCCAAGCGGCTGCCCAAGCCATGACAAGTTTTGTAACTTTCCAAAGTTCGAGAGCACTAAAGCACCCACGGTATACCTTGAGCCAGCCACCGAAACGAGACGCGAAGCCGAGCCGATTCCACCCTTTAGACCAAAACACGACATCCCACGGCCGGCACCGACAGCGCCCTGCTCAAATAAGTCGGAAGTCTGCGCAAAAGCCTGGTGATTATGCGTGGGTTCAATGCGCATTGCCTGG
>CAIYCP010000672.1 GCA_903924715.1 uncultured beta proteobacterium | reverse complement strand
GTGATGGCGAGTCGGGGTGGTTATGGACTCGGCCGACTCCTTCCGGCGCTCGATTGGAAGGCGATTGAAAACTCTGAAAAGCGTTTTGTAGGCCACAGCGATTTCACGGCCTTTAGTTTGGCTTTGTTTGCTCAAACCCAGATGATTAGTTACGCAGGGCCGATGGCGTGTTTTGATTTTGGTGCTAAAAAAACCGAGATATTGACCGCAGAGATTTTTGGCGAGTGCATGCGTGGTGAGCTTGAAATCTTAAGCTTTGAAACACAAGACGCCGATGCATTCGATGGGCGTGGCATCTTGTGGGGTGGCAATTTAGCAATGATTGCCTCACTCGTTGGCACCCCTTTTATGCCTAAAATTAAAGGTGGAATTCTTTTTATCGAAGATGTGGGTGAGCATCCCTATCGTATTGAGCGCATGCTCAATCAATTGGCACAGGCTGGGATCCTGGGTCGGCAGAAAGCCTTGATCCTCGGGGGTTTTACTGACTATCGCCTGGCTGAACATGATCGCGGCTACGACTTAAAAGCCGCTGTTGCGTATATACGAAAGTCGGTCAAGATCCCGGTGATCACTGGTTTGCCTTTTGGTCATACCGCAATGAAAGTGACCTTACCCATCGGCGCAAAAGTGGGTATGGCAACCGAAAAAGGTTTGGTGCATCTAGTGCTTGATGAACACAAGCATTAGGCTAAGCGGGATGTTCAATGAGCGTACGCGGATCTGAGTCGATACGCGTACGCCCTTATTCAAGCTTGAACGCGTTCGTGTTTGAGTGTCAGTAAGAAACTTCTTGTTTCTTTGACGACCACACCAGACAGCAACAATAAGCCGACTAAGTTCGGAAACGCCATCAGGCCATTGACGACGTCAGATACGGCCCAGACCAGATCAAGCGAGACCACAGTACCGATCATGACAAAGGCCGTATACAGGCAGCGGTACGGTACGACCACCCATTTGCCGCACACGTATTGCGCGCACTTTTCACCGTAGTAACTCCAGCCAAGAATGGTGGAATAGGCGAAAAACAGCAGGCCGATGGTCACAATCCAGTCGCCGGGTCCGGGCAGCATTTGGTCAAAGGTTTGTGCGGTGAGCGCTGCTCCGGTGCTGCCGCCTGTGTACATTCCGCCCATCACCAGTACTAAACCCGTCACCGAGCACACGATGATGGTATCGATGAAGGTGCCCGTCATGGAAACCAGCGCTTGTTTAACCGGCTGGTCAGTTTTGGCCGCTGCGGCTGCGATGGGTGCGGTGCCCAGTCCGGCCTCGTTTGAAAAGACCCCTCGCGCAACCCCGTAGCGAATGACCGTGCCCAAGGCCCCGCCGGCGACTGCTTGGCCGGTGAATGCATCGGTCATGATGAGCGTTAACGCCGGCCAAAGTAGTTCAAGATTGAGCAGAATAATCAGTAAGCCGCCACCTAAATAAAACAGTGCCATAAAGGGCACGATGATCGAGGTGACACGTGCAATGCTTTTGATTCCGCCCACAATTACCAGCGCGGTGATGACGGTGAGCACCACCCCGGTGAGCCAACCCGGGATCGCGAAGCTCGAGCGCATCGATTCGGCGAGTGAATTCGATTGTACCGACGCACCGGTTCCAAGGGCCGCGATCATGCCAAAAATGGCAAACAGCATGCCCAGCCATTTCATGTTGAGTCCCAGAGAGATGTAATACATCGGGCCCCCGGACATCTTGCCGTCTGCGTCACGCACGCGATATTTAACGGCGAGTAGACCCTCTGCATACTTCGTGGCCATGCCGAAAATTGCGCAGAGCCACATCCAGAAGAGCGCACCGGGGCCCCCCAGCACGATTGCTGTCGCAACGCCTGCAATATTGCCCGTGCCAATCGTGGCAGCTAAGGCGGTCATGAGCGCTTGAAATTGCGAGATGTCGCCGGGTTCATCTGGGTGTGTTTTTCGCGAGAAAGCCATGCGCAGTGCGTAGGGTAACAACCAAATTTGCAAGCCAAACAACCTGACGGTTAAATAGATCCCCGTACCCACCAGTAATACCAACATGATGGGGCCCCAGACAATGCCCCCTAAAGCATGAAATAAAATAGTCAGCGACTCCAAACTAATCTCCTTATCGATGTGCAGATGCCACAAGTACTGCGGTATCTGTTGCGCATAATAGGGATTGCAGGACAAAAAAGATCAAAAAGTACTGACTTGTTACACTCCATACTTATTTTGCAAGTTGTAACCAACGTATTTACTCAATCGGCTTCTCGTGATAACAGCATCAAACCTCACCATTCAGTTCGGCCCTAAACCTCTTTTTGAAAACGTCAATGTCAAATTCGGAGAAGGCAACCGATATGGCTTGATCGGTGCAAACGGCTCCGGTAAGTCTACGTTGATGAAAATCATCGGCGGCGATCTTGAGTCGACGGCGGGTAACGTCTTTTTAGAGCCGGGCTTGCGTCTCGGTAAGTTGCGGCAAGATCAATTCGCCTTTGAAGATCTGCGTGTGCTTGATGTGGTGTTGATGGGGCACGTTGAGATGTGGGAGGCCATGAGTCAACGCGATGCGATTTATGCAAATGCTGACTCGACTGATGATGACTACATGCGTGCGGCCGATCTGGAAGCGAAGTTTGCTGAGTATGACGGTTATACCGCCGAGGCGAGGGCAGGCGAACTTTTGCTGGGACTTGAGTTTCCGGTCGATCAGCATCAGTTACCGATGCGTGAAATTGCGCCAGGCTGGAAACTACGCGTCTTGCTGGCGCAGGCTCTGTTTTCAAATCCTGATGTGTTGTTATTGGATGAGCCTACCAATAACCTGGATATCAATACGATCCGTTGGCTTGAAAATGTGCTGAATGGGTATCAGAGCACGATGATCATCATTAGCCACGACCGACATTTTTTAAATCAAGTTTGCACGCATATGGCCGATCTTGATTTTCGTGAATTGCGCGTTTATCCCGGTAATTATGATGACTATATGCTGGCCTCGACCCAAGCGCGCGAACGGGTGTCAAACGCAAACGCGAAAGCAAAAGAGCGCGTCAGTGAGCTACAGGATTTCGTGCGGCGTTTTTCTGCGAACAAGTCTAAGGCACGTCAGGCGACTTCGCGGTTGAAACAGATCGATCGTATCAAAGCAGCTCAGGTTGAGGTCAAGCCCTCGTCACGTCAAAACCCCTTCATTCGTTTTGAAGTGTTGAAAGTGATGCATCGACAGGCCGTTGCGCTTGAACATGTACAAAAGTCGTTTGAGTCACTGGTGATCAAGTCGTTCTCGGCCATGGTCGAGGCCGGTGAAAAAATTGCGATCATTGGCGCGAATGGGGCCGGTAAAACCACCTTGCTACGCATGCTGGCCAATGATCTGCCGCCTGATCGTGGCACGCTCAAGTGGTCAGAAAATACCGATGCGGGCTATATGGCTCAAGATGTTTCAGATCAATTTTTGCAAAAAGACAGCAATCTATTTGACTGGATGACGTACCATCGGCAACCCACTGACGATGATCAACAGATTCGTTCAATTTTGGGCCGTTTGCTGTTTTCAGCAGACGACTTACCTAAAGAGCCCCATGTCTTGTCGGGTGGCGAAAAAAACCGGATGTCCTTCGGTCGTTTGATGTTGCGACGCCATAACGTTTTGCTGATGGATGAGCCGACCAACCACTTGGATATGGAGTCGATCGAATCCTTGCAGTTGGCGCTAGATAAGTTCGCGGGTACGTTGTTTTTTGTGTCGCACGATCGTGAGTTTGTGTCGACGCTTGCAACGCGTATCTGGGAGATTCAACCTGGTGGCGCGGTGATAGATTACCGTGGCACCTACGAAGAGTACTTAGCTTCGCGTGGAATTGAAAACTAAGTGGGTCAAGCTCAATCATGATTGTCTTGGGTTTTGAAAGCTCTTGTGATGAGACGGGAGTTGCCCTAGTTTGTACAGAGCGAGGCTTGCTGGCGCATACGCTGCACTCACAAGTTGCCATGCATGCGGCGTACGGTGGGGTTGTGCCCGAACTGGCTTCGCGTGATCACGTTCGCCGGGTAGTCCCCTTAACGCGACAAGTTCTTCAGCAAGCCGATCTCACCTTGCAAGATATTGACGCAATTGCTTACACCGCGGGCCCTGGCCTTGCAGGCGCACTCTTGGTGGGCTCAAGTGTGGCGCAGTCCGTGGCTTGGTCGCTCAATTTGCCAGCAATCGCGATTCATCATCTTGAAGGTCATCTCTTGTCACCACGCATGGCAAGTCCCTGCCCAGAGTTTCCGTTCGTCGCCTTATTGGTGTCTGGTGGGCACACACAATTACTGCGCGTTGATGAGGTCGGTCAGTACACGTTGTTAGGCGAGACGCTGGACGATGCAGCAGGTGAGGCGTTTGATAAAACAGCAAAACTATTGGGGTTGGGCTATCCCGGTGGGCCGGCGCTGGCCAAGCTCGCCGAGCAAGGTGATCCGAAGCGTATCGCCTTACCTCGTCCGATGTTGCATAGTCATACACTGGATTTTAGTTTTAGTGGGCTCAAGACGGCCGTCTTGACCAGGTTAAAAGACGCTGAATCCCGTGGTTTGGCCGATGCTCAACTGCGCGCGGATTTGGCCGCTGCGACCGAACTTGCGATTGTCGAGGTCTTGGTGGCGAAGTCGGTTGTTGCGCTCGAACAGACTCAGTTAAAGCGGCTGGTGGTTGCGGGCGGGGTTGGTGCAAATCGTTTGTTGCGCCAGTTGCTTACACAGCGTCTAGGAAAACGCCAGGTTGAAGTGTTTTTTCCACCGCTTGAGTTGTGTACGGACAACGGTGCCATGATTGCCTTTGCAGCGGCACAGCGAATTCAACGCGGTTTGGTGAATTTAGGTGCTCAGACGTATGGCTTTGATGTTCACCCACGTTGGGATCTTGCAGCGCTTTAACCTTTTTTACCAATGCGAGGCTCGGTACCCTTGATGAGTCTTTCAATATTGGCACGATGTCGGTAAAGCAAGAGCAGGGCGAGCGTCACGAAAACGCCGGTTAAGGGTAAGTGGCTGACCCAGAAGCGTCCATTGCCCAATAAATAAATAACGGGTGCACAAGCGGCGCTGATCATGGCTGCCAGTGAAGAGTATTTAAAGAGTTTGGCCACGACAAACCAGCTGATTGCAACGCCCAGGGCCAAAAGCGGCTGGATGGCTAGCATGACTCCAAAAGCCGTTGCTACACCTTTGCCGCCTTTGAAACGCAAAAATACCGGGTACAAATGACCCAGAAAGACCGCCAGGGCCACCCAGGCTTCTGTGTTGACCGAAACATTGAGCCGCTCGGCGGCCCAAACTGCAAACCAGCCTTTGGCGGCATCGCCCAGCAAAGTGAGCCCAGCGGCCCACTTGTTGCCAGAACGCAAAACGTTTGTTGCCCCTGGATTTCCCGACCCATAGGTGCGGGGATCTTGCAGCCCAAACGCATGACTCATGACGACTGCAAACGAAATCGAGCCAAGCAGATAGGCAAGGGCGATCAGGCCTAAACTTGCGAACTCGAGCGAGGGTGCGCTCATAGGTGGCTTCCGGTCATTAGATAAGATGCTGCCGATTCTAACGTGTGACTGCCTTTGGTGCTGATTTAAGAGTGAAAAATCATCGCTAGCGAGTACAATCATTGCTTGGATTAAAAGTATTATTTAGCCTCAGCATATGCATATTCTGGTTTCAAACGACGATGGTTACACCGCGCTGGGTCTCGAGGCCTTGGTGGCTTCATTGCGCGGCCTCGCCGAGGTCACCGTCGTTGCACCTGAAGTGAATCACAGCGGGGCCTCTAATTCTTTGACTTTGACACGTCCATTAGCGGTGCGTCACGCGGCAAATGGTTTTATCTATGTCAACGGAACGCCCTCAGATTGTGTCCACGTTGCCCTCACGGGTTTGCTAGATCGTCGACCCGACTTGATCGTGTCAGGCATCAATAATGGCGCCAACATGGGCGAAGATACGCTGTATTCGGGTACTGTGGCAGCGGCCTCTGAGGGGTACCTGTTTGGGATCCCCGCCATGGCGTTTTCGCTTGTCTCAAGAAGTTGGTCAAACCTAGACGCGGCAGTGGAACAAGCGCATCGATTGGTTGCACGTCAACTTGCACAACCGGTGCAGGGCCCGACGCTTCTGAATGTGAATTGCCCCGACTTGCCACTTGCGCAAATCAAAGGGGTTTGCGCGACACGGCTGGGTTCGCGCCACCCCTCGCAACCGGTGGTGCGCTCAGCAACACCCTACGGTGAAACCGTTTATTGGATTGGCCCGTCTGGTGCTGCAAATGACGCAGGCGTCGGAACTGATTTTGATGCGATTTCCAAGGGATTTGTGTCGGTGACACCCTTGCGCCTTGATCTCACGCAGTATTCGCAATTAGACCAAATGGCCACTTGGCTAGGGCCCGTATGCGCTTAAGGCAATTATCGCCACTGTGTATGCCAGTGAAAGACAACCGGGCTGGCGTTGGGCGTGGTTTGCATGGCATCACAGCCTCTAACAGCAATACCCGCATCTCAGCCACCCGCATTCCAAATCGTGTGGCGACGGCTCCTTTGGCGACGTCGTTTGGTAGTGAAAATCTGGGTTTGAACTCTGACCGCATGCGGGCAACGATGGTAGAGCGTTTGCATTCGCAAGGGATCACCAATGAGCAGGTGTTGGCAGCCATGCAAGTGATTCCGCGTCATGCCTTTGTGGATGAGGCGTTGGCCAGTCGGGCCTATGACGATGCATCCTTGCCAATCGGTCATGGCCAGACGATCTCGCAGCCTTGGGTGGTCGCCCGGATGATCGCTTCAGTTTGCAGCGCAACGATGCCGTCCCGGGTGCTTGAGGTCGGAACAGGTTGTGGTTATCAGGCGGCCGTCATGTCGCACGTATTTCCGCAAGTTCATTCGATCGAACGTATTCGGGCGTTGTACGATATGGCTAAAGAGAGATTGCGCACGCTGCGACTCACAAAAGTGAGGCTGGTGCACGGTGATGGCATGCTTGGATTGCCAACGGTGGCGCCTTTCGATGCCATTGTGGTTGCAGCGGCCGGGATTCGTATTCCGCAGGCGTTGTTATTGCAGTTGAATGTAGGGGGGGTATTAATCGCCCCTGAAGGATCAAGCGCACAGCGCTTGGTGCGTGTCACAAGAACAGGTGCTTTGAGTTGGGATCGGCAAGAACTCGAAGAGGTGAGATTTGTACCCCTTAAAGCGGGCCTACAAGTATGAGTAAACAGGAGAAACGCATGCTCACTGAGCACGTTATAAAAGGTAATCTAATGCGTCGTTCTCTCAACGGCGCCCGCACGGGGTGGCTGGTGCGTTCGAGTGCGATTGGGGTGTGCGCGCTTGCGTTATTAAGTGGCTGCGCCAATAACACGGGCACCCGTGCCCCAGTGACTGATCTGAGCAGCAGTGCCACCTCAGCCGCTCGTACTTATGTGATTAAACCTGGCGACACGATTAGCAAGATTGCGCGCGCAAATGGCGTTGACGAGGCGAGCATTCTTCGTCTGAACAAACTGGTCAATCCCAATCGCTTGATTGTTGGGCAAACCTTGAAGTTATCCGAAGGTCAAGACGCTGCGGCGACCAACACCCGTCCGGCTGCTTCAGGCAAATCCGAAGAGCGTGCACTCGATGCTGCAAACAGCAGTGCACCCGTAAATCAGGCCACCACACCGGCTTCGGATGCTGGATTAATCAGTTGGGGTTGGCCCGCAAAAGGCAAGGTGATCCAAGGGTTCACGCAAACGACAAAGGGCATCGACATTGCAGGTAATGCAGGCGATGCGATCGAAGCTGCTGCCAATGGCAAAGTGATGTATTCGGGCAACGGTGTGCGTGGCTTGGGGAATTTGATTATTGTGAACCACGACAATGGATTCATTACTGCCTATGCGCACAATCGGACTTTGCTCGTGAAAGCTGGGCAAGATGTCAAAAAAGGTGCAAAGATTGCAGAGATGGGTCAGACCGACGCGGCCTCTGTACGCTTGCATTTTGAAGTTCGACGTCAGGGCACACCGGTCGATCCGCTG
>CAIYCP010000671.1 GCA_903924715.1 uncultured beta proteobacterium | reverse complement strand
TCCCATTGAAGCCAGTTTCAGTCGCACTTGATGAACCTGGTCACCCGGCACCATGATGGCGGCCCCGCTATCCATAATTTTGTAGGGGATGTTCATCTGCTCTAGGGCTGCGACGATTGCCCCCCCGTCTTTATCGCTAAAGTTCGAGAACAACACCCGATATTTTGGTTCCTGGCTCCATAGCCAAAATGCCGTCATGACAGCTACAACGGCTGCGATGCCTAAAGCGAGCAGCAAATTGGGATTTAAGGAATTAAAAAACTTCATAGGTGTAGTGCCATGCAACAATTCACGAATATGGTCGAGTTTCGGGTCACTCGACGGAGTCTGCTAGGACTGCATTATTGCAATATGTGGGGGAATCAATCTCGAGAATAGAAACTGTTTTTCAAGTCTATTAATGTGTCGGGTATTTGGCTGAACTGATAAAGTGTCAACCTTCAAGGTCAGAACCCGAAGGTAGATCGACATGAATGTTGGGCCGATTGGCAACGATCAAATTCAATCCATGCTTTCGCAACTGCGATCGACGGCTTCGCGTATTAATGCGCCACAGGCGGCCACCGGCTCAGATAACCCACTGGCATCAATGGGCTCCTCTGCCCCGTCCTCGAAGGTCGATTTTTCTGTGGCACTGAAATCTGCGCTGGATCAAGTACAGAGCTATCAAAGCACTTCTGAATCCTTAGGTAAGAAATTCGCGTTAGGAGACAACAACGTCGCATTGTCTGACGTCATGATGGCGGGTCAAAAAGCAAGTATTTCGCTGCAGTCCGCTGTGCAAATACGCAATAAACTTGTCTCGGCCTATCAAACCATCATGAATATGCAGGTTTAACTTGGCAAATTGCTTATTCGTAGTCGTGCTCTAACTCATATAACCATACCAAAAGCTCTGCAATCGCTTGGTACAGCTCTGCGGGGATATGGTCATCAAGATCAACTCGCATGAGCAAACTCACGAGCTCTTTTGACTGGTGCACAAAGATGCCATGCTCTTTTGCCCTGGCAATAATTTGTTCAGCGACCACGCCACGGCCTTTTGCGACTATTTTTGGCGCAAACTCCCCATGCTCATAGGCCAATGCCACGGCCTGCTGCACTGGGTTAGTCGAGCTCATGCAACTGAATAGAGCAAGACTTCACGGTTTGGCCAGTCGCCTGCATCGCGTCTAAAAACAACGCCAACTTATTGTTAAGAATAACTTGTGTTTCTGCATCATGCACCTTCATCTCAATGCTCAGTGTCTCTGCGCTCCAACTTAAATTCGCAACAATCTTTTTAAGATTCGGCAAATCCAATTCCAAACTACTCGAAATCTCAGGCTCAACAGAATCTGGCCTCGCTGAGGGGTTCAGCGCTTGCCCTTGCTGTTGGCTATGTTGAGGTAAAAAATTGACTGCCCATTGCATGATTTGACCCGGCCACGCTGATCCAGTCCATTTAAAGCCACTCTGATCTAGGGTGTTGAGCTGCTTGGCCATCATCTCGGCGGCACTAAACCCCAGTTGATTTTGCGGTTCTAGCATCAGTTGCTCAAGCGATCGCCTACCTAGCGCATAGCTGGCCTGATGTGACTCGTAAAATAATCCACTCAACGCCACGCCACGTTCAAGTTGACCCGCGATCAATTTTGAATCGAGCGACCCATTGATCAGTGCGCTTTTTACGGCTAGCAATCGATTATCTTCGGGGACCGACTCGACATTTTCGAGAGAAGCTTCAATGAGGGCCCCCGCCTTACTTAAAACCACGTCGTCAGAAAGCGCCTCTTGGGGACCTGATCGCGCAATTTCAAATAACGGCACGGCTTGGGCACCGACACACTTCAGCACCAAAGCTTGCCCGGGCACGAACGAACGGCTAAAGTTACCTTCAAGCACCATCTCTGCAACCCGCAGAGTGACCACGTTCTCGTCCGAACAGCTCACGACTTCTGCCACATACTCTTTTCCAGCTACAAACGTCGCGTTTGCCCGACCCTGTGTTGTCGAGGCCACCGCAGAAATGCCATCAATTGCCGAAAGCGCTGTGACGTTTAAAACGTTCAAAGTGGCCGATCCGTCATGTCATCCACTCTTAATCATGAGCGTGGCGTTCGCATAATTGCAGACAACCTACCCATCCAAGGTTCAAGCAAGTCCCGAATCTGTCGATCATCCGCCAAAATCTTCATCAGTAAGTCAATTTTCTTTTCCACCTCTTCCGCCGTCAACGGAAGTTGGTCATCACGCTGGTGAATCTGCTTAATATGTTCTTCACAAACCGACTCTAAGGTCGTAAAGCTAGGCCAATCTTGGCGATGTGCAGCATCAAGCATTTGTTGGCTGATCTGAACCATCTCGTCGTAAACTAAAAGAATATCGGATGTAGTCATTTGAAGGCGCAATGGGACAGTTTAGAGTTTTCCGCATATGAATACGCTAGTTGACAATTCAGCCACTAGAATCGGTATTATGCTATCGAACGGGCTCGACCCCATCTTCAAATTAACACCTCAATTTGCCACTTATTCATAGATTTTCAAGAAAAAATAAGATCGCTATATTCAAATTAATTTAGCTCATCTGCGGGTAAAGGCACCCGAGCAGCCAAAAGATCATTCTTAGGGCGCACAAACCGTACACCACATGAAAAAAAACGACACCCCATTCTCTCAACTAGCAATGATCACGCTAAGTTTTTTAGCAATTGGGCTGTGTGGGCACAAATTAAGCTTAATTACAAACACTGAAATCCGCCCCGAGTTGGCGCTTGCCCTCGTGCTCGCCTTAGTGAGCAAAGGCCGAACGATTTATGCTTGCGTGCTGGGATCTCTAATTTTGCAATGTGTCTTAGGTGTGTTCAGTCATTTAGACGCACAGACAATCGCCGTTATGGGTGCATGGACCGCGCTGACCACACTCGTCTACTGCAAAGGATCACTCTTTGCCATTCGCTCATTTATCAGCCCACGATGGCGAGACCTCGTTCACCTCCAAGATTTCATCAAACTATTAGCGCTTGGCGGTTTGTTGGCCAGCCTAATCCCCGCCGCTTCTTTGATTACCATCCAAGGATTTCTGCAAAGTGCTTTATCCCTCAAACTTCTAAGCCTCGAGTTTTTGCGAACCTGGCTGGACATTTCAACAGGCGCCTTTGTCTTTCTACCTGTTTTTTTGGGGATTTTATTACGCAACACACCACCATGGCGTGGCAGATGGAAAGCAATAAGCATCTCGGGCCTCTTTTTAATTGGGGCCTCCTGCTACGTCAGTCTAACCGGTAGAGAATTTGAAGGCGTGTTGTCAAAAGCTCAAATAAAAGACCAAACGGCTTCGATCATAAGCTTAGTCGACGCGAGGGTTACAACAAGCGAAGAGGCAGTGCTCAATTTCGCTGAACTCGCGAATATCCGATCACCTGAGATACAGCAGTACTTAGTGCCACTTGCCCAGGGCATTTTTAGGAGGCACCCCTCAATACGTTCGTTGTCAGTCATACTTGATTACGATCTAGCCACTGACGTGCCAGGCACGACTCCGGCCAACTCAAAATCGCTGGATAGGCTCGATTACAACCTTTCACAATATGAAACATATAAGTTTACTAACCCCAACTATCCCACAACGACGATTGATCCAGATATCCTTTCGCACTACGCCAATGCCAAGACGACTTCAAATCTTCAATTAGCGCCGCAAAATTTGCAACGATTTAACCTTGTCCAGAATCAGGTAAATAGCTTGATCGTCTCATATCAGGCTAAGGGCGTTACGGATCCATGGAGCCGACATCCCACAGACTCAGCTAAAGGCGGGGCATTGATCTATATCGACATTGATTTGACTCAATTCGCACCCACTCAAATTACGGGTAAAGACCCACATCAAGCTTGGGTCAACGCCAAACTAAAAATGAACCAATCACCCATATCAACGGAGGCGCAGACATCACCTTCATTTAGGTCTGAACCAAACGAGCTGCAGCTAGCATCTTTCAGACTCTTCGATCAAATGGTGACACTTCAGGCGAGCCAGACGTCCGCGTGGCGTGCCGACCAGCTGCTAAGAGTAACCCTGCCCATCAAGCTTCTAAAGCTCCTTCTGTGTAGCACTTACATTACAGCTATCTTTACAATTTTTACACGAAGAAATCTTGTGCGCCTATTGATCGCTAAGCAAATAAGAAATCTGCGGCGTCAAGATGACGGCCTTACTCTATTTAAATATTCGATCGAACAGTCGCAGGAAGCCATTGCCATTTTAAGGGGCCATCGCGATGACCTGCGGATCATATACGCCAACCGAACCCTTAGCACGCTGTCTGGCTACTCTGAACAAGAGCTCGTTGGTAAAGATTGGTCTCTTCTGGTCGATTATCCTATCAACCAAAAAGAACTTACTACGCTGCGTCAAACTGTCGCCCAGCACGGGTCAATCCAGGCAGAACTCATGGCATTTAATCAGACGGCTGACTGGTTTTGGGTTGATCTGAGGCTGACGCCGATTGAATCAATTCAAAGTTCAATGCCCCATTGGGTGTTAATCCAACAAGATATTTCGCAACGCAAAAAATCCGAGTTAGAAATCCGTCGTACTGCACTCGAGGCGCAAGATAACAGCCTAGAAAAATCACGTTTTCTCGCAAATATGTCTCACGAAATTAGAACGCCGTTAAGTGGCATCATCGGCTTAAGCAATTTAGCGCAGCAAACTTCAGATCCTCAGGCTATCCAAAAGTACCTAAAAACGATTCAACTATCAGCGCAGCTTCAACTAGAAATAATTACAAGCATACTGACAACATTAAAGATTGAAGTCGGCCAAACTCAGCTAAATTTACAGCCGCTCGAATTAAATCCGTTACTGAATCAAACTGCTGATATTGTTCGTCCAAATGCTCTGCTGAAAAATATTGCACTCGATGTCAAAATCTCAGCTAATGTGCCGGAACACATTGAAGGTGACTCGGTATTCTTAAGGCAGATCCTACTCAATCTCGTATCAAATGCAATTAAATTCACTACGCATGGCGCGATCAATATTAGCGTTGACTATATATCTCAACACGATCAAACGGTACGATTAAGATTTTCAGTCGAAGACTCTGGGCCCGGTTTGGGTTCATTATCATTAGCGCAAATCACTAAACCTTTTTCCAAAGGAAACCTTAAAAGCGAAATAAACAATGACGGATTAGGTCTTGGATTAGCCATTGTTGAGTCCTTTTTGAAGTTGATGGGCAGTCACCTACAAGTCAAAAATATCAACACACTTGGAGGCGCCTCCTTTTATTTTGATCTCGATTGCAAGTATCGTTCGCTCAACAAACAAAGTGCGCCACCGGATACCGCACCCCCGCATGCTGAAATCGAGAACGCGGAATGGACAAATGCTTTTGTCGACTTACGATTTTTATTGATTGAAGATAATTTAATCAATCAACTTGTGGTGCAAGGGTACTTACAACAGTCAGGAGCGCACCTCGACATCGCAACAACTGGTGCAAGTGCCCTTTCAAAGCTAACCTCAACTCGATATGACCTTGTGCTCTTGGACCTACGAATACCAAATTTTGACACCATCACAGTTAGCGAAAAAATCAAAAACAATCCAATAAATTCTGGTGTTTCAATTATAGGCATCAGCGCGAGTCAACAAGAGGATTACAAAACAACTCTCCAGCGCTATGGATTGGTTGACTTCTTACCCAAGCCCATTGAGCAACGTCTGTTATATGAGGCGATCAATAAATGTATGTACTCAAAAACGGCAGAGTTTGTACTAGCCAAAAATTCATCGAATCTGTCGATCTTTTCAGCGCAGACTACTGGCCAGACGGAAAAACTCAAACGGCTGTTTCTAGAACAAGGTTTGGCTCTTCGTTCTAAAATCGAAGAAGATTTTTTGTCAAACTCTCGCCAAGCACTGATGGATACACTGCATCTACTTCAAGGTTCGGCAGCGGTCATCGCTGAACTTGACCTGCAGCAAGCCGCAGTTGAGTTTGAAAATTCAATACGTACGCAGTCAAGTGATGTCGAGCAATTCTTAAAATTTATCCAAATATTTGAGCAATCTATTGTTCGAACGCGCCAACAGCTCAATCTGCCAAGCGCACTCGCGACCACAGAGGCGCCTTCAAATACCGACGAACATGAATACCAGAAATCGACACATATCAATATTTTGTTAGTGGATGACAACGAACTGATATGCGAAGCGCTTGGCAATCAAATGATGGAAAAATCTCTAAGCGTAGATTTCGCTCACACCAG
The DNA here is from genome assembly GCA_903924715.1 of uncultured beta proteobacterium. Classification (GTDB taxonomy): domain Bacteria; phylum Pseudomonadota; class Gammaproteobacteria; order Burkholderiales; family Burkholderiaceae_B; genus Zwartia. The sequence goes on along the minus strand of CAIYCP010000671.1, from coordinate 2,052 downwards.
CGAAGAAGCTTTGTTGAAATTAGACACGTGCCGCTATGACGTGATTCTATCGGATCTGGTTTTACCTGATATGGGTGGCTTGGCATTATCAAAGACGATCTCTTCTCAATACCGATTCAAAGATCAAATCATCTTCGGATTGAGCGCTCATGTATCCGAGGCTATTGCTCAAGAGTGCCTGGATGCAGGGATGAAGAGGCTATATTCAAAACTTGCTAACCCGAGCACGCTATTGGCCGCGCTGGTCGACGCCGTCGAAGCACTTAAGAAAAGCTAACGCTAGCGTTTCAAGTGGTTAAACCACTTTTAATGGCGTAGCTGACGAGTGCAGCTGTCGTGGGTAATTTCATTTTATCCAGGGTGCGAGCACGGTACACACTCACAGTCTTGGGTGATACTCGCATTTTTTCGGCGATCTCAGTGAGCGTCAATCCGGTTGCTGCCCACATCATGTACTGGTGCTCTCGGTCAGACAGTATTTCATGCCCCCCCCCTTCACGAAAACTGTCCAAATCATTCGCCATTACCGCTGCGACGGCAGGCGTAATGTACTTTTTCCCTTGACTGGCCTGTTCAATAGCTTCAGTGAGTGTTGAAATCGGACTCGATTTATTCAAATAACCGCTTGCACCAGCTTTGAGGGCACGCAGTGCAAACTGCTCTTCTGGATACATTGACAACACCAAGACCGGCAAGCCACTTTTCTTTAAGCGTATGGCCTTAATGAGCTCGATACCGTCACGATCAGGCAGCGACAAATCCAATAAAACACAGCTTAGTGTTTCTTGGTCGATTATTTTCATTGCCTCAAAGGCTGAGGCGCAATGCGCCACAATCTTTATATTGCCCTTTGAGAGCATCAGAGCTAGCGACTCACGCAAGATTGTGTGATCTTCTATTAGTAACAAACGAATCATTGTGACCTGCTTGATGGCAATGGCATAAAAAGTTAAGTCTAGTTTATACCCAAATGCGCGAGTGCTTGCAAGGACTGCGTAGCTCTTTCAACACTTTGTTCTAAAGTATTAAAGTTTTTTTTAATGCTTTCTTCTTCAACCGGAAAATCAGTCTTTAACGCTGAAATACTCAAGCGTATTAAAAACAATTCTTGTCCCAATTGGTGGATTAGTACATTAGCGGCTGTGTCAGTCATCACGTACTCAATCGTTGCAAAAACAGATTGAAATACACCTGTACCACTTGGATAACGACATTTTGGAACAAAAACTTGATACCCATTTATGACCTTTCAACGAAATATCTGATTTAAATCAGTCAATAATAAAATATTAATTGTTAATAAACAATCACTTAAAAAAATAAGTCAGTTTTATTCTTACTTTTTATTTATATAAAAGACTGCGTTTTAAATATCTTTAAGACTATTTATCTTGCGTCTGTACACGATCACAATTTGGGTTGTATGAAGTGAGTACAACTTTTATTATTGTGAGGCTTTCAATGAATCCAGTCGAGCAAATCCAAGATCCAGTCGTGACAGAAATTCGCGATGCCAATCTGAACTATTTGATGCTTGCCCAACAAATGATTCGGTCTGATAAAGCTTCGGCGATTTACCGGTTAGGGATCAGCCAAAGCATCGCAGATATTTTAGACTCTCTCAGCAATGCTCAACTCATCAAGCTAGCCAGCTCAAGCGTGATGTTAACGCGCTTCAGGTTTGACGACGCCCAGATTTTAGGGCTTTTGACTCAACATAACAAAGGCTACGCTCAATCACTGGTACATAGTGCCATTCTGATGGCTGGCAAACCCGTACAGACGATTACCTAGTACGCACCATCATTTCACCGCCCAAACTATACGGAAACTTCAAAGTGAAGACAAAGAGCGTTGTCACAGAGTCAGAAGAATTGCAGCTTGCAATCAGACTCATCAACTTAGGTGCGCGCTTGCAGCTGCTCGAGTCTCATACGTCGCTCTCGAGAGAGCGTTTGATCAAGCTATATAAAGAACTCAAGGGAAACTCGCCGCCCAAGGGGATGTTGCCTTTTTCAACCGACTGGTTTTTAACTTGGTTGCCAAACATAC
>CAIYCP010000670.1 GCA_903924715.1 uncultured beta proteobacterium | reverse complement strand
TGGCAAAGCCAAATTTGCGAGCGCTATGTTCAACACTCGCACCCGAGCCAGTTGCCAAGGTATGGAGCGCTACATTTGGCAGACCCTTGAGTGCTGGCAATAGCAACGCTTTACCAAAAAGCCCTGCGCCAATCACGCCAATTTGTAAGGTGTTTGCCCCCACTGCGCTTGTATGCGTGTTGGAAATGGGTAGGCTGCGCTCAATAGGGCCAGTGTTGGGGTAGGTCAGCAGCACGCCAATGGGCTGCATCAATTGGCCCGCTACAAATTGAGAGTAAACGCTTTCGGCTTGGTCAATGTCGTAGCGGTGGGTAATCAAGGACGCGACGTCTACTTTTTTATCAGCGATCAAGCGCAAAAACTCTTGCAGATTGCGCTTTTGAGTCCAGCGTACTTCGCCAATGGGTAGGTCAATGCCCTCAAGTTCATAGAGTGGGTCAAGCGAGCCAGGCCCCGCCGCACGCGACACAACTAATTCAATTTCTTTTAGCCAAAGCTCGTTACGATCGGGGTGAATGTCTGCTGTGCCAACAATAACGATACGCCCTTTGCTGCGGCACAGTTGAATTGACTGGTCAACCAAGCTGCGGTCTTTACTTGCTGCAGTAATGATGACCGCATCGGCCCCATAGCCAGCGGTTTGTACATCGCAAAGGCGCGTTAAGTCTTCAGCTTGGTTCGTAACGTGCGTGAACCCAAGTTTGTTCGCTAGGGCGGTTTTATCTTGAGCGGGATCCAGCGCGATGACTTCGCAGCCGTAGGCACGCAACATTTGTATGGTTAAAAGACCTAATAACCCCAAACCCAACACAACAACCTTTGAACCAAAGGTCAGTTTCGCACTGCGAATACCATGCAAGGCAATGATGCCCAGCATGCCAAAAGAGGCCTCGTCGTCTGACACGCCCTCGGGGATTCGGCAGGCGAGATTGATCGGGATTGATACGAACTCGGCGTGCGAGGCGAAGCCCTGACCAACACAGGCGACCCGATCCCCGGGTGAAAACTCTGTGGCTGCGATCCCGCATTGTTCAATGATGCCGGCACTGCTGTAACCGAGTGGAGTGGGGGTATCCAAACGCCCCATGGCTTCTTGCCAGGTCTTGAGCAAACCTTCTTTTTTGGCCTTGTCCCAAGCACGCCTGACCAGATCTGGCCGCGAGGCAGCCTTGCCTAATAAGGATTTACGGCCAAGTTCGATGGTCGAGCGTTCGGTGCCCAAGCTAATAAGAGAGTGGTGGTTGCGTACCAAAATGCGTTTGCTGCCACACTGCGGCACAGGAACGTCGCGCAGAGCAACCTCGCCTGTTTTATAGCTTTGAACAACCTGTTTCATTTTCGCGACGGTTCTTGGCGCAACACATAATTCTTAACAGCCGAAGACATGCCCGGCGGAAACTCAGCATCACGCGAGATGCTGTCCCAATTGTCTTTAAACCACTGAATGGTTGTCACTAAGCCTGCTTCGAAGGTGGTGTGTGGGTTATAGCCAAGCAGTTCTTTGGCGCGATCAATACTGGCCAAGAGGCGCGACTTGGTATCCCACTTGCGTTTATCGGTATACAGTAGGCCGGCGGTGTTACCCGTAAGTTTGTTGACCATCTCGGCCATTTCAACGATTTCGATTTCGCGGGCCGAGGCGATATTCATTTCGGCACCTATGGCCGCCTCGGCGGTACCCGCCCGCAGCAGCGCATC
>CAIYCP010000669.1 GCA_903924715.1 uncultured beta proteobacterium | reverse complement strand
TTTGTTGCATGATGATGGACTCGTGTCCCATCAACCCAAAGCTCGGCGTCCAGGCGTTACGCAAGTCAGCGCCAGGCATCAACTTGCCCGCGTTAAAGTGGTCGTCAGGATCAATCTTGCGTTTATATTGCTGAAACGGAGCGAGCTCAGCCTCAGACAAAAACTCGTACTTGGTCAGCCCGATGCCGTGTTCTCCCGAGATCACGCCATCGAGGTCACGCGCGATTTGCATAATGCGTACGACCGCGGCGTTCGCCTCGCCGAGCATTTCATAATCGTCAGAGTTTACGGGGATGTTGGTGTGTACATTACCGTCGCCCGCGTGCATATGCAGCGCAATAAAAACGCGACTTTTCAAAACGCGCGCATGAATCGCCTGCAACTCGCTCATCACAGGTGCAAAGTCGGCCCCGCTGAACAAGCCTGACAACTCTGCCTTGACTTCAATTTTCCAAGAGATGCGCAAGCTGCGGTCTTGCACTAAATCAAACAGACGGGCGGCGGGTTGCGCACTGAGCCGCTCTGTCGCCACGGTCGTTAAAGCACCTAGACCGTAATACTCGAAAGCGCTCGTCGCCTGCTGCAAAGGCAGATCAAGATTATCGTGCACCCACTGCCACCGTTGACGCACCCGTTCAAGCGTTTCAAGGGCCTGCGTTCTGCGTTCGGCGAGCGCTTCTTCGATTGATGCGCCTTCTTCAGTGCGACGGTCAAGCTTGATTGCCGGCAGACCACCCTCACACCACGCTTGTAACGCGTCAAGCAACTTGAGCTTGTTGCGTGTAGAGAGTTCGATGTTGATGCGCTCAATGTGATCCGTGTATTCACCCATTCGATTCAAGGGAATCACAACATCTTCATTAATCTTGAACGCGTTCGTGTGACGCGCGATCGCAGCGGTACGCGCTCGATCGAGCCAGAATTTTTTGCGCGCCTCGGCGCTGACCGCAATAAAGCCCTCTCCGTGACGCGTGTTCGCGAGCCGGACAACTTCGCTAGTAGCCGCAGCTACTGCCGATTCATCATCACCTACGATATCCCCAAACAACACCATCTTGGGCAACACGCCACGCTTACTTTTAGTTGAATACCCGACCGCGCGTAAATAACGCTCGTCAAGGTGCTCAAGCCCGGCTAGCAAGGCACCCCGAGCGCGGCCCGCGCCATCCAGGTAGTTTTTGATCTCAACAATTGAGGGAATGGAGTCGCGCGCCTGACCAAAAAACTCAAGGCATACGGTACGTGTATGCGCGGGCATGCGGTGCAGCACCCAGCGGGCTGCCGTAATCAAGCCATCGCAACCTTCTTTTTGTACCCCAGGCAGACCCGATAAAAACTTATCGGTCACATCTTTACCTAAGCCCACCTTCCGTAATCCCGCACCATCGACGTCGAGGATTTCAGTGCGCAAGGGGCGCGTACCTGCGGGGGCCCTTCCGTCAGACCATTGCAACTCAAACCGGACACGGCCGGCCTCATGGATTTTGCCTAGGTTGTGCTCTAGCCGCGTGACATCGAGCCAGTTGCCATCGGGGTCGACCATTCGCCACCAGGCGAGATTATCGAGTGCAGTCCCCCACAGCACGGCTTTTTTACCGCCCGCGTTCATTGCCACGTTGCCTCCGACGCACGAGGCATCGGCCGACGTCGGATCAACAGCGAACACGAATCCCGCGAGCTCAGCAGCTTCGGAAACACGTTTAGTGACAACGCCCGCGCCCGCGCGCACAGTGGCCACAGGCGACGCGACACCAGGCAACGCAATGAGCTCAACCACCCCAAGGGTGTCAAGTTTTTCAGTGTTGATCACGGCCGAGCGCCAGGTCAGCGGGATCGCCCCACCTGTGTAACCCGTACCACCTCCGCGCGGAACAATGGTCAAACCAAGCTCGATACAGCCACGCACCAAGCCTGCAATTTCTTCTTCTGTGTCAGGTGTAAGCACCACAAAAGGATATTCAACGCGCCAATCGGTTGCGTCCGTCACGTGTGAAACCCGCGACAAGCCGTCAAACTTGATGTTGTCACGTGCGGTCAGCCTTCCGAGTGTTTTTTGCACCTGGCGGCGCAAGCGCCCAGTTTGTTCAAACTCTTGCTCAAAGGCCTTCACTGCGACGCGCGCTCGGTCGAGTAAACCTGCCACTTTTTCATCGCGCCCCGTATCGTCATTGGCGCGACGCTTGTCGATCTCGGTCAAACGATGTTGCAAGGCCTCAACCAGCAGCTTGCGTCTTTTGGGGTTGTCGAGCAGATCGTCTTGCAAGTAGGGGTTGCGGCGAACCACCCAAATATCGCCTAACACCTCGTACAACATCCGGGCCGACCGGCCGGTGCGGCGCTCGCCGCGCAAGTCAAACAACAAAGCCCAGGCATCATCACCCAACAAACGGCAGACCACTTCGCGGTCTGAAAAAGACGTGTAGTTGTAAGGGATTTCGCGCAGCCGTGTTTGTGCGTCAAACAAAGGCTCGGCGTTTAAAAGATGGCTAGCAAACGGGGCGTTCATGAGTCAGTAAATTTAGGGGTTGCCCTTAATGTCTTATTTTAAGCGAAGCGCTCAAAATGTTCCGAATACCCCCACAAGCGTCCGTCCATCAATACCTTAAAAAGACGATACCAGAAGCTGCCAGGCGCCACCCAGCACCAAATAACGGGCCAGCTTGCCCAGCGTCATGTACACCAGGCAAGGCAGCCAAGGCAGGCGCAACCATCCCGCCACGGCACACAGCGGATCCCCGACCACCGGCAACCAGGCGCACAACAGGATGGGGGCGCCAAAGCGGCGCACCCAAACCTCGGCACGCGGCACCGACTGACGTGCGTCCGGGCCCATTTCCGCTGCGCCTGGCTTGGGGCGTTTGAAGCGCGCATAGGCCTGATGCGCACCGACACCCATCCAGTAAGTGATGAACCCACCCAAACTATTGCCCACCGTTGCGACCCCCACCGTTAGCCAAAAAAGCTCTGGCTTGAGGGCGAGATACGCCACAAAAATCGGCTCAGAACCAAAAGGCAAAATCGTCGCGGCTAACGCACTGATCACAAAAATCGCGCCCAAACCAACAGACGGTAGCGACAGCGCCTCAAGTAAGTACTGAAGTAAGGAATCCAGCTTAGGCCTCTTAAAAAATAACCCTTCACTCGCAGCGTGGGATAATGAACCGTTGAGGTTCAGGGTGCCACGCCACACAACTTCTTCATTGATCAAGCGCGACCAGGAAACACATGAACATCGACTATCTCAAACGCATTTTGACATCTAAAGTGTATGACGTGGCGATTGAAACACCACTGGATCTCGCGCCCCAGCTTTCTGCTCGAATCGGCAATACCGTTTTGCTTAAGCGCGAAGATACACAAGCCGTTTTCAGCTTCAAGCTGCGCGGCGCATACAACAAGATGGCAAATTTGCCAGACGCTACGCTCAAGCGTGGAGTCATCGCGGCCTCAGCGGGCAACCACGCTCAGGGCGTTGCGCTTTCAGCAAAACGCCTAGGGTGCAACGCCACGATCGTGATGCCCACCACGACCCCTGCAGTCAAAATTGATGCTGTACGAGCACTTGGCGCGCAAGTGCGCTTGCACGGCGACAGCTTTAGTGACGCCTACGCCCATGCATTGATTCTCGAAAAAAAACAGGGCCTCACCTTCGTACATCCTTTTGATGACCCCGACGTCATCGCTGGGCAAGGAACGATTGGCATGGAAATCCTGCGCCAACATGCGGGTCCGATTGACGCGATTTTTGTGGCCATTGGCGGTGGAGGTCTGATCAGCGGTATTGCCGCCTATGTCAAGCAATTGCGCCCCGACATCAAAATCATCGGTGTACAAACCGTTGACTCTGATGCAATGGTTAAAAGCGTGCGCGCCGGGCGCCGCATCACGTTAAGTGAGGTCGGCTTATTTTCAGACGGCACTGCGGTCAAACAAGTGGGCATTGAGACGTTTCGTTTAGTACGCGAATACGTCGATGACTTTGTTATCGTCGATACCGATGCAATCTGCGCAGCGATCAAGGATGTCTTTCAAGATACCCGCAGCGTGCTCGAACCGGCCGGCGCTCTGGCTTTGGCCGGAGCCAAGCAATACGCGGCCGAACACAAACTTCAAGGCAAAACCTTGGTGGCAATCGCTTGCGGGGCGAACATGAATTTTGATCGGCTGCGCTTTGTCGCCGAGCGCGCCGAGGTTGGCGAAGCCCGAGAGGCAATCTTTGCCGTCACACTTCCTGAACAACGCGGTAGCTTTCGCGCTTTTTGTGAACTGGTAGGCAATCGCAGCGTGACCGAATTTAATTATCGTATTTCAGATGCTCGCTTAGCTCACGTGTTTGTCGGGATTCAAGTTGCCAATGCCGCCGAGCCCGCACATATTGCCAAAACCTTTCGAGCCCATGGCTTTGCCACGCTTGATCTCACCCATGACGAGATGTCAAAAACGCACTTGCGGCATATGGTTGGCGGGCGCTCTGCGCTAGCCGACCATGAGCTGCTGTACCGCTTTGAGTTTCCTGAGCGTCCGGGTGCGTTGACGCGGTTTTTGCAATCCATGAAACCCGACTGGAACATCAGTCTGTTTCATTACCGCAACCAAGGCGCAGACTACGGCCAGGTTTTGATTGGAATCCAAGTCCCGCATGGTAGTAAAAAAGCGTTCAAAGCCTTTTTAGATGAGGTTGGCTATCCGCACTTTAACGAAACCGACAACCCCGTCTATCAATTATTTTTATAAAAGGCTCGCCACGTATTGATTGCGACTTACTGATCGCCAAACTCACACACGCTAAAAAACGGCGTGTCAGTTTCAGCGATCAGGGCCGACCCGCCAAGCCCAGGCAAATTCACCACTGCAGCCGCCTCCGCCACATTGCCGCCAAGTTGCTGTAGCAATTTGATGGCCGCCAACATCGTCCCGCCCGTTGCAACCAAATCGTCGACCAGCAGTACGCGTTGGCCAGGCTTGATCGCATCTTGATGGACCTCGACGGTGGCCTCGCCGTACTCAAGGGAGTATGCCTGTGCAACCGTCTTGTAGGGCAATTTGCCCTGTTTGCGCACAGGCACAAAACCGACGTTTAACGCATAGGCCAGTGCACTGCCAAAAATAAATCCGCGCGCATCAATGCCGACGACCACATCAAGCCGATTGCGCATATGCCGATACACAAACATATCAATCAAGGCACGAAAAGCGCGCGGATCTTGCAACATGGGCGTGATATCGCGAAACATCACCCCAGGTTTAGGCCAATCAGGCACCGTACGAATTAAGCCGCGAACGAGCTCAATGGGGTCTTGATAAGGCGTTGGGGTAATCATTAAACAGCTCTCCGCGATAAAGAATCGGTATCAAACGAACCACGCACCATTTGCGCGCACCCATAGAATACGCTAGCGGCGCCCCATCTGGGCTCTGAACCGTTTAAACTCAAGCCATGGCAAGTTCCGATTCCCATACCTCCCAAAAGTCGCTCGATCACGCGGCGACGCTGATCTGCGCCCGTCAAACCCTCGAACTTGAGGCACAGGCAATTCTGTCCCTCAAAGAGCGGCTGGGGCCAGAGTTTGTGCGCGCGGTTGAACTGATACTTGCTTGTTCCGGACGCGTCATCGTCTGCGGACTGGGTAAAACCGGTCATATTGCGCGCAAAATTGCCGCAACGCTTGCCTCAACGGGCACGCCTTCATTTTTTTTACACGCCGCTGAAGCGATCCACGGTGACATTGGCATGATCGGCAGCCAAGACCTTCTGGTGACACTCTCGTATTCGGGCGCCGGCCAAGAGATTCTTTCTATTTTGCCTGCGGCACACCGACTCGGCGTCAAGGTGATCGCCCTCACCGGCCACCCTCAGTCAGAACTCGCCCGCCTCGCGGCGGTCCACCTTGATGTGAGTGTGGCACTTGAAGCCTGCCCGCTTAATCTGGCACCAACCTCTAGCACCACTGCCTCGCTGGCAATGGGCGACGCACTGGCCGTGGCCTGCCTGCAAGCACGAGGGTTCAGCCCCGAAGATTTTGCGCGATCGCACCCGGGCGGAGCGCTCGGTCGAAAACTTTTAACCCGAGTCTCTGATGTCATGCGCAGTGGCGCTGCGCTACCTACCGTTGCGGCAAACGCCACAATGTCCGAAGCGCTTGAAGAGATTTCGCGCAAAGGAATGGGCATGACCGCCGTGTTAGACGAGCAAGGCAAGGTGCTCGGCATTTTCACCGATGGTGATTTACGCCGTCTCATCGAGCGTGAGGGCGATATTCGGCAACTCACAATTACCGCCGGCATGACGCGCAACCCGCGCCAGATCAGCGCCAACGCCCTGGCCGTCGATGCCGCGCTCATTATGGACAACCATCGCCTGAACCATATGCTTGTTTGCCAAGATGACGGCTTATTGCTTGGCGCCGTGCACATGCATGACTTGATGGCCGCGAAAGTCATTTAAAACTGCACAGAAAAATGAAACGTCCCCAGACTCTTCCACACCCTGCTGAAGCCCTCGTCTTAGCCCGCATTGAATCCTCAGTGAGAGAACGACTCGCCAGACTCAAGTTAATGGTGTTTGATGTCGACGGAGTGCTCACCGACGGCGGTCTTTGGTACACCGAACAGGGCGAATCCATCAAACGCTTTAATGCGCTGGACGGCCATGGCCTAAAAATGCTCGTCGTCAGCGGGATTCAGGTCGTCTTGATGACTGGCCGAGAGAGCCCGATCGTCGCTCGACGCGCCGCCGAGCTCGGCTTGGGTGAGGTCATGCAAAACGTGCGCGATAAAGGCGTCGCTCTGAACGGGCTCATCGCACATCATGGCATCAAGCTCGAACAGACTGGCTTCATGGGCGACGACCTGATCGACCTGCCTGCGATGCAGCGGGTCGGCTTTTCAGCCTCCGTGCCAGACGCGCCAGCTTACGTGACGCAATCCGCACACTGGGTGTCAGAGCGCCGCGGGGGGCATGGCGCCGCGCGTGAATGTTGCGACCTCATCCTCGCGGCCCAGCAACGACTGGGGGCGTTCTTTCAACCCGGACTCCTAGGCTCGGGGTCTGTGCAATGATGGCCTCGACATGAAAGAGCGCTTTGCAATTATTGTCTCGCTCGTCATCCTCATCTCGCTGGTAGCGGGCACCTGGTGGGCCGCCGATTACTCGCAACGTGCGGTCGAAATCGATCCGCCGGTTCGTTTAACCCACGAGCGCGATCAATGGGCCACAAAAATCGTCTTGGTTCGCACCAGCGAACAGGGGTTTGTCATTCATCGCCTCGAGGGCGATCTGATGGAGCACTTCCCTGATGACAAGTCTTACGACGTGATCCGCCCGAGGGCCTTTGCCTTAAAGACCGACAACCCTCTGACCATCGCCACGTCTAAAACCGCCACGGTCTATGACGAAGGTGACCGGATCATCATGAAAGGCGATGCCGTCGTAGTTAGACTGGGCGACGCTGAACGTCAACCCCTGAACTTTCGCAGTGATCAGGTCACCCTGCTCATCAAAGAAGACCTTGCCTACACAGACTTGCCCGCGGTCGCAACGAGTGGGCGCTCTCGCATGAGCGGCACCGGGATGCGCTACAACAACGCCACCCAGCAACTAGACGTGTTTAAATCAACCGACGTCGAAATAGCCCCTAAAGACAAAATCGAAAACACTGAACCTGCAGCAACACGAAAAAAACGATGATGATTGACCTGCTCTCACGCCGCCCGCTTCGCCCGCTGCTCGCGTTCGCGCTCTGCGCCTTGCTTGGTTTGGCTCACGCCCAAAAAAAACCGCCCTCAACCGCGGCGCTGGCGCCAAAAGAAGAGCCGAGCACGATGATTTTGTCTGACACGCTACATTTTGATGACACCAAACGTGAAAGCGTATTTTCGGGCAATGTCGTCATGACGCGCGGCCTCATGACCATGAATGCTGACAACCTGCAATTGCGAGAAGACGCTGAAGGCTTTCAATACGGCACCGGGACCGTGAAGCCCGGCAAACGCGTCTTTATCCGTCAATTACGTCCCGAAGTCTACGAAGTTCTGGAAGGAGTCGGCGTACGCGCCGAATACAACGGCAAAACCGAAACGTTTGACTTGATTGGTCAGGCGGTCGTCACACGCTATATTTGCGGCCAGCATTTTGATACGGTCAGCGGCGAGCGCGTGCGTTACAGTCAAAAAACGGATGTCTACGAGGCCTTCTCTGGCCCCGACTCGGCCAATACCGGTGGACGCGTGCGCTCGGTCGCGCAACCCCGAGCACGTGCCGAAGCCGCGGTTGCCGAATGCAAAGCCAAAGAGGCCGGCACACCCGCGTTGACCCCGAACACCAAACCGGCTGCGCCAACGGCGCCGCCCCCTGCAAGCGGCACACGGCGTCAAGCCACACCCGCGCGTCCTTAAATTTTGGTCTTATGCAAATATCGAATGAAGTCGCCACTGAACAGTCTGCGCCACTGACACCGGGGCGCCTGAGCGCGACCGGTCTGCGAAAGTCGTATGGCGGTCGCATGGTCGTTCAAGACGTGTCACTCTCTGTACATAGCGGCGAAGTCGTTGGCCTGTTGGGCCCGAACGGTGCCGGTAAGACCACCAGTTTTTACATGATTGTCGGCCTGGTGGCGGCGGATGCAGGTCGGATTGAAATCGACGACATCTCCATCAGCAGTATGCCAATCCATCAGCGCGCACGTCGAGGCGTGTCTTACCTCCCACAAGATGCCTCCGTGTTCAGGCGCCTGACCGTCGAAGAAAATATCCGGGCGGTGCTCGAACTGCAAATTGATCACGAGGGCAAGAGATTTTCAAACACGCTCATTGAGCAACAGCTCGACTCGCTTCTCGAAGAATTGCAGATCACGCACATTCGCAAAAATAGCGCCTTATCTCTGTCGGGTGGCGAACGTCGCCGCGTTGAAATTTCGCGCGCCTTGGCGACAAGACCGCGCTTTATTTTGCTGGATGAACCTTTCGCCGGCGTTGACCCCATCGCAGTCATCGAAATCCAGCGGATCGTACGCTTTCTCAAAAGTCGAGGCATCGGCGTGTTGATTACCGACCACAACGTGCGCGAAACACTTGGCATTTGTGATCGTGCCTACATCATCAGTGAAGGCAAAGTGCTCACAACCGGTAAGCCCGAAGATATCATCAACGACGCATCGGTACGCAAGGTTTATTTAGGCGAGCATTTCAAGATGTGACTGTCCGGTTGGACGTCCCCCTTGCGCAGACGCATGCTTACTAAAAATATATGTCTTTAAAGCGACATAAAGTCACGTTTTCCGCTTGATTTCTTTAGCGAACTGACTAAACTAAAACTGTTATCCACTCAAACATCGAGGTCAGCCTAGACGTCCTTTTCCGCGCATCCGCGCAATCCTTCACTTTTTTGGAGAGTACGCTATGAACCTGAGCATTATTGGTCACCACTTAGACGTTACCCCTGCAATTCGTGAATATATCCATAGCAAAATGGCTCGCGTTCTGCGGCATTTTGACCACGTCATCGACATCCAAATCATGCTCTCGGTTGAGCCTTTAAAACACCGTGCCGAAATTACTCTGCATGTGCGAGGCAAAGACCTACATTGCGAAGCGTCAGAAGAAAACCTCTACGCCTCTATTGATTTGCTCGCAGACAAAATCGATCGCAAAATCCTTCAACACAAAGACCGTACCCAAAACCACCATCACGTTGCCGCTAAACGCCAGCTTTTCGAAGCGGCCTAAGCGTTACTAACTTGATCGCGACCGCGCCGCAAAACCAGTCACCTGGCTTGCGGGCGGGTTGCCCGAACACCGTTGCCACAAAGCCTCATCGCATGAGCCGTTGCGCAACCGCGACGTGACGAACAAAACGAGCGTCATATAATCAATGGCATGAAACTTTTGCGACGCATCCTGCCTGCTGAAAACATTGTGCTTGAGCTGTCTGTCACGAGTAAAAAACGCGTGTTTGAACAGGCGGGCCTTTTATTTGAGAACAAACACGGTCTCGAGCGCGCCGCAGTCTACGAAAGCCTGTTTTCACGCGAGCGTTTAGGGTCCACAGGGCTAGGCGCCGGAATCGCAGTCCCTCACGGTCGAATTAAGGGGCTTAAGACCGCGCTCGCCGCATTTTTTCGCCTGACAACGCCCATCGCCTTTGAGTCGCCCGACGGGCAACCTGTCAATCAACTGTTGTTTCTATTGGCACCAGAAAACGAAACGCAACAACATCTAGATATACTAGCTGAGGTGGCGCAGTTATTTTCAGATGAAACCTTTCGCCTGAGCCTGGCCAACGAAACCGATCCGGGCGTGGTGCACCAGTTGCTCACAACCGGCTCAGACTAAGCGCGAAAGCGCTTAACCCTCACGGAGTCGCTATGCTGACGGTGCAAGATCTGGTCAACGACAATGTCGACGACATCCCCTTTAAGTGGGTTGCAGGTCAGTCGGCCGCCGATCGCCGCATTCCAGACAATGGCATGGCTGCCGCAGATC
>CAIYCP010000668.1 GCA_903924715.1 uncultured beta proteobacterium | reverse complement strand
TTGAAGACGGCTAAGCCCTATACCGGCTTGATACGCGATTTAAATTCGGCACAAATTGTACCGAAGGCAATTGCTGAGTCGGCTAAAACAGAAGACTTCAACAGTGGCAAGGCCATGATCGGCACAGGCCCCTTCAAGTTTGTTGAATACAAGCCTGGTGACCGTGTTGTGTTTGCCCGTAACGATGAGTACTGGGGCGGCAAAGGCGATTGGACGACCGTGCAAATGCGGATGATCGCAAACAACGCGGCGCGTGTTGCGGCATTGCTTGCAGGCGATTTGCAAATGATCGAAAACGTGCCGACTCCTGACGTTAAACGGTTGTCCTCCGATAAAAATTTGGCGATTGCGCAAGCGGTTTCAAATCGCATTATTTATTTGCACATGGATTCGAATCGCACCAAAAATTCGCCCTTCGTGCGAACGGCTGATGGCAAGCCGATGGAGGATACCAATCCGCTGACGGATCCGCGCGTGAGGCGCGCGATTTCAAAGGCGATGAATCGTGATGTGATTGTTGAGCGCATCATGGAGACCGTCGCAGTACCTGCGGGTCAATTAATGGCCGAACAATTCTTTGGTACCAGTAAGAAACTACCCGTTGAAAAATACGATCCAGAGGGTGCGAAAAAACTCTTAGCCGAGGCCGGTTATCCCAATGGTTTTCAGCTCACACTGCACTCGCCCAACAATCGTTATATCAATGACGAAAAAATTGCCCAAGCTGTCGCTCAGTTTTTAACTCGGGTTGGCATTGTGACCAAGCTTGAGACCATGCCCTCGAATATTTTCTTTTCACGCGGCTCAAAGCTTGAGTTCTCGTTCATGCTCGCAGGGTGGGCCTCAGAAAGCGGCGATCCAAGTTCGCCTTTGCGGTCTTTGTTGGGTACTTATGATGCTGCGACAGGCACCGGCGCCGCTAATCGCGGTCGGTTTTCAAGCCCTGAGTTAGATGCGTTGACGACCGACGCTATGACTGAAATTGACGAAGCCAAGCGTGGCGCTAAACTTGCTTTTGCCAGCGAGAAGGCGATGGAATTGATGGGGATTGTGCCTTTGCATTATGAAGTCTCAGTGTGGGCAACAAAGTCAAATCTAACCTACGCAGCGCGTGCTGACCAGTACACCCTCGCACACGAAGTGAAGATCAAGAAATAATGTTTGTTTTTATCATGCGACGTTTGTCGCAGACGGCTCTGGTATTACTCGTCACATCCTTGTTGGTCTTTGCGGGCTTGTTTGTGGTGGGCGATCCTGTCGAAATTTTGATTAGTCCAGATGCTGATCAGATCGAGAGAGAGCGTGCGCGGGTAGCCCTTGGCTTAGATAAGCCGGGCTGGATGCAGTATTTTTTGTTTTTAAAAAATGCCTTGA
Source organism: uncultured beta proteobacterium (assembly GCA_903924715.1). Classification (GTDB taxonomy): domain Bacteria; phylum Pseudomonadota; class Gammaproteobacteria; order Burkholderiales; family Burkholderiaceae_B; genus Zwartia. The sequence continues at coordinate 657 of CAIYCP010000668.1, read as the reverse complement.
GCGGTGACCTAGGCAAAAGCTTTGTCTATGGTCGCCCAGCGCTTGAGGTCATTTTTGAGCGCATGCCTGCCACGCTCGAGCTTGCCACCGTTGCGATGCTGATTTCGATCTTTGTGGGGATTCCGTTAGGTCTTTATGCAGGCCTGAAGCCCGACAGCAAAATTTCGAAAGCAATTATGGCAATTTCAATCGTTGGCTTTTCTTTACCAACGTTTTGGGTTGGCTTAATGCTAATCATGCTGTTTGCTGTGCAGTTAGGTTGGCTGCCCTCAACCGGGCGTGGCCCCACCACAGAATTTCTGGGGATGAAGCTTTCGATCATCCACTGGGATGGGCTGAAATACGCCATTCTTCCTGGAATCAATCTGGCGTTATTTAAATTGAGTTTAATTATCAGGCTGACTCGCGCGCAGGTTCGTGAGAATGTGCTGCTCGATTACATACGCTTTGCACGTGCCAAGGGTCTACGCAAAAGCCGTATTCTCGGTGTGCACCTGTTAAAAAATATCATGATCCCCCTAGTGACTGTGATTGGGCTCGAGTTAGGCTCGGTGATCGCTTTTGCCATCGTGACCGAGTCGATTTTTGCCTGGCCCGGGATGGGTAAGTTAGTGATTGATTCGATCTTTCAACTTGATCGCCCAGTGGTTGTGGCGT
>CAIYCP010000667.1 GCA_903924715.1 uncultured beta proteobacterium | reverse complement strand
GAGTCTTTGCTTGGTGTCGGGGACATTGTCATAGGATTCTTGTTTTAGTCTGCTGAAATATTCAAACGTTTAACCAAAGCCGTCCAGCGTTGGAGGTCTGTATTCAAATAGTCTCGAAAGGCAGTTGGGGTACTTGCATTGGCAGCCCGCATCCCTTTACTCTTGAGCGCTTCGCGTAACGTTGCGGTGGCAAGCGCTTGATTGATCTCGTCGGACAGACGTTTTAGAACAGCCACTGAAACCCCCTTCGGAGCAAAAAATCCTAACCACTGATCCGTTTCAAAATCTGCGACCCCCGCCTGTGCCATCGTGGGGACCTCTGGCAGTTGTTCAAAGCGTGCTGGACTTGTGACTGCGAGCGCGAGGAGCTTGCCCTCTTTTACTTGCTGCAGGGCACCCATCGCGTTGGAGACCTGTACGTCCACGCGGCCTGCAATTTGATCCACCATCGCGGGAGGTCCACCTTTATAGGTGACGTGAACAATATCTACTTCCACGCTGGTTTTAAATAGTTCAGCAATAAGGTGCGCTGGCGTTCCGTTGCCTGCAGAGGCGTAGGTGAGCTTACCCGGTTGTTGTTTGGCTAAGGTAATGAGCTCTTGCAGTGTTTTGACGCCTAACATCGGATGCACCACAATCACTGAAGGTGAGTACGCTTCGATCGCGATTGGGATCAAATCGGTCTTAAGATCAAATGGCATATTGGTGCGTAGTGCGGTATTCATGGTCAATGCGCTTGTTGTAAACAATAAGGTATAGCCATCGCCTTGCGCTTTTGCAACCGCGTCTGCACCAATCATTCCGCCCGCGCCAGGCTTATTTTCGATGACGAGAGCCTGACCGAGTGTGCTCGTTAGCTGCTCGGCGGCTAGACGTGCCGCCACATCGACAAAACCACCCGCAGGCCAAGGGACGATCACTCGTATAGATTTTTGGGGATACTCTTGGGCGCAGACACTTTGCGTCAAGCCGAGCGCCAGCATCAATAAAGCGAGTTGTATAAAACGCTGTAATTGATTGAGAACTTTAAGTGAGTACATAGCTTGACCTGTGAATGTGTTTAGACCTAGCGGTGATCGACTAAAAATTCTTTCAGTGCAAGCATGTCGGGCAATGCTCCCAAGCCAGGGTCATCGGATAAAATCATTTCGCCGTTCCTTAGATCATCGAGCGGCAAACAAGTCAGCGAGCGCAGGGGATTGGTATTCGCATCCACTTCAAGAATATCGTTGCAGTTAGACGCAGCAAGCAAATGCGCTGAGGCCAACAGACCAATGCCTGCGCCCAGATAGTGTGGGCAAAAGCGCAAGCCCGCCTTCAAAATGCTTTTCGCAATAGGTAGGCCAGCGCTTAAGCCCCCCCACTTGGCAACGTCGGGCTGTACGACTGCTAGCACCCCTGAGTGAATCGCGGTGGCAAAGCCCTCAAGTTGAGTGACGTTTTCGCCCGCGGCAAGTGGGGTAGTGCCATGCTTAGCAAGCTCTTGCCATTCAGACCACGGCCGATCGGCACGCAAGGGCTCTTCAAGCCAAGCAATATTAAAGTCAGCAAGCTTGCTTATCATGTCTGAGGCAGTCGAAAGATCCCATCCTTGGTTCGCATCGACCATTAGAGGGCGATCACCAATGACTTCTCGCATGGCTTTAAGGTTATTCAAATCACGGTCTTGACCAAAGCCGATTTTTAATTTGAATGCCTGATATCCCTCCGCCATTCGTTCTGTAGCAAGTTTTTCAGGGTCAGTGGGGTTCAAGCCGCTTGCGTAGACTTTAACAGTACTGCGCTCGCCTCCCATATAACGCCATAAAGGCAATTTGGCTTTGCGGGCACATAAATCCCACAGCGCGATATCAATGCCGGCGATGCACTGAGCGATTGGGCCATATTCTCCAGTCTGAATGGCCAGCACCGATGTTTGCGCAGACAACCAGTCGAAGGCCTCTGTTGGCAGCGCAAATGAGCGTTGCAGCACCAAAGGCGCGATGAGTGTGTCAATGAGCCGCGCACGATGTTCGGCCCCGCAGGATGGGAAATTGCACCAGACCTCGCCCCAGCCGACCGCGCCTTCCGCATCTTGAACGCGTACAAAAACCGCAGGACGGTCTCGCATCAGGCCAAAGGATGTTTGCACTGGAGTTTTGATGGGTGCACGAAAGACAAAGGCTTGAATATTTGTAATATTAATCACGGCTTTAAATCCATTTCAAGGTGAACGTAGTCGCCCCGATACGAGGCTTCGCCCAAATAAATCACAGTGCCATCTGCATCGCAGCACACGCGTCTAATATTGGCAATGGGTGAATTAATCGGTACATCAAGTTGTTCGGCAAGTTCAATATCTGCTGTTGAGATTGTCATGGTTTGTCTGGCCTGTGTAATGTTGATTTTGGGCAGCTCAAGCAAAACAGGGATGACGGTTTCTGTTCGAAACCGCGTTGGTGCCATTTTAAAGACGCGCTCATCCAGGTAAATAGAGATGACACAGTAGGCTTCGTCTTGGCGTGAATGAACGCGACGTAAAAAATGATAACGCTGGGCAGGCTTGCCATCGCGATCTTGCAAAATTGGCATCACAGAAGATTCTTCAATCAGTGTGAGCTTTGGTGTGTCATCGCGATAGACATCAGCCAAGTCTTTTAGTGTGGTCTCTAAGCGAAGCCAGCGGTCTTTTGCTGGATTGCCAGTGACAAAGGTGCCACGACCGCGCTGAGCTGAAAGTAAACCATCGCGCGCAAGCAAGTCGATGGCTTGACGTACGGTAACTCGAGCAACCTCAAACTCAAGCATTAATGCTTCGAGCGACGGCAGTTTATGTCCTAAGGGCCAAATGCCGCGCATGATGCGTTGCCGAAAGTGATCGGCAAGCTGTGCATAGCGTGGGATTGGGCTATTTTTAAAACTAGAAAGCATCGTTCTTTCAGTTCAGTCGCGTGGCGGGTGGCAAGTGCTTCGCTTGCATAATCGCAAAAGCAAAACAATTGTTCTAAAGGTTCTATTTATAGTACTATTTCCGCGAAGATGCTTGTCAAAAATAATCGAGCATGGCCTGAGGGCTATCGGTTGACTCGAATACCGCCGGAGACTTGTTTTTGCGTCATATCACCTTGATTTTGGCTCCTTGGGGGCTGTTAGTCATGCTTTGGTACGCAATCGCCTATTCTGGGCTGATTAATCCTGCCTTGGTTCCCACGCCTCATGCTGTGGCGGCTCAATTTCAAGACTTATTGTTTAACGGTCGACTTTTGCGTGATATCGCGATGTCGACTCAGCGCGTGGCGCTTGGCGTCTCGCTTGGAATTACAGCGGCAGTGCCGGTGGGCTTCATGTTGGGTTGGTATAAAGATGTCAGGCGTTTTATCGATCCGCTAATTAATTTTTTTCGAGCATTGCCGCCGATTGCGTTAATTCCCTTGGTGATTGTGTACTTTGGCATAGGCGAAATTGCTAAAGTCGCAATTTTGTTTTACGCCACTTTTTTTGCGGGCGTCATTGTGATGTACGAAGGCGTAGCGCAGATTAGTCCAATTTTTGTCAAAGTGTCTCGCACTTTAGGTGCGACCGATGCCGAGATTTTCAGAAAGGTGATTTTTCCGCTCACCATCCCGCATATTTTGACGGCCTTGCGAGTGGCATTGGGTGTCGCCTGGGCAACGCTGGTGGCCTCGGAGTTGATCGCGGCTCAGCAGGGCTTGGGCGCCATGATTCAAAATGCCTCGTCATTTTTTCAGCTTGACATCATTTATGTCGGGATTATTTGCATTGGCTTTATTGCGCTCGCCATGGATGTTCTTTTGCGTCGCTTGAGCAAACGCTTGGTTGCTTGGCAGGATCGAATCGAATGACGACCCGCATTACCTTCAAAGATGTATCGGTGTCCTTTGATCAACTTAAGGTGGTTGAGAGCGTGAGCTTTGAGGTGGCCGATCGAGAGTTTGTATCGATCATCGGGCCTTCTGGCTGCGGTAAGACGACCATGATGAATATCGTCGCGGGTTTTGTAAAGCCTACGACAGGCACAGTCTTGTTAGATGGCAAATCGATCGAGGGCCCAGGCCCCGAGCGTGGCGTCATCTTTCAAGAGTATGGTGTGTTTCCTTGGTTAACAGTGAAAGAGAACATCGGGTTTGGACTCACTCTGAATGCGAATCGCGTCGATGCACAAGAGCGTGAAGAAATCTGCCAGCGCTACATGCGATTGATGGGGCTCAGTGACTTTGCAGGCGCGTATCCAAAAACGCTGTCAGGGGGGATGCGTCAACGCTTAGCCATCGCCCGTGCCTACGCGGTCAAGCCACAGTTTTTGCTGATGGATGAGCCGTTTGGTGCGTTAGATGCACAGTCTCGTTCTGCAATGCAAAATTTGTTGTTGAGTGCGCTAACAGCCGAACAAAAGACCGTGATGTTGATTACGCATTCTGTAGATGAGGCGATTTATTTGTCTTC
>CAIYCP010000666.1 GCA_903924715.1 uncultured beta proteobacterium | reverse complement strand
GATGGTGCTCGTAGCAGCGTTGTCGATGGCGAGATTTGCGGTATGGATTCCGCAGTGGCTTGGCTTTAATAATCTCATCCTTGCCAATATCTTGGCGTTTATGGTCAGTGCGGTATTGATGTTTATTATGGCTTGGTGTGTTGAGCGCCTAGTCTTGCGTCACCTGGTTAACCAGGAAGCAACTGCGTTGCTCATGGCGACGCTTGGCATCGCTTATTTTCTTGAAGGCTTGGGGCAACTTGCATTCGGCGCGTCGGTGTATACGATTAATGTTGGTATGCCCAAAGAACCGGCGTTCATTCTGGAATCCATGTTCGAGGGCGGTGTGCTCTTGAATCTTGAGGATCTCACCGCGGCGGTGATCGCCGCCCTGCTGGTTGCGAGCCTCGCGTTATTTTTTCAGGTGACGGCAACGGGCCGTGCCTTGCGTGCGGTGGCTGACGATCATCAGGCGGCGCAATCGGTTGGGATCCCTTTAAACCGGATTTGGGTCATCGTCTGGACCGTCGCAGGTGTCGTCGCCTTGGTTGCCGGCATTATTTGGGGCTCGAAATTCGGTGTGCAATTTACGTTGGCAACTGCGACGTTGCGCGCGTTACCGGTGGTGATTCTAGGCGGTTTAACTTCCGTGCCTGGCGCGATTATTGGTGGCTTGATTATTGGTGTGGGTGAAAAAGTATCCGAGGTTTACCTGGGTCCGCTCGTGGGCGGTGGCATCGAAATCTGGTTTGCTTATGTCTTGGCGTTGGTGTTTTTGCTGTTCAGGCCGCAAGGCTTGTTTGGCGAAAAGATCATCGACCGCGTTTAGCGCTTTGCCTGAAAAATTAATGAGTTGAACGAAATATGTTTTATCGCGAAAACGGACAATTTAAAACAAGCTACCGGTCAGATCAGCAGATCTTCCCGGTGCGTCAAGATCGCATTTTTATTTTTGCGGTGTTGTTGCTCGCGTTTGTGTTGGTGCCCTTGCTTGCCTCAGACTACTTCATCAAAGCGCTGTTAATCCCCTTTTTGATTTTGTCCCTTGCAGCGATTGGTTTGAATATTCTTGTGGGCTATTGTGGACAGATCTCGCTGGGCACCGGCGCATTTATGGCGGTCGGCGCTTACGCTGCCTGGAACATTGGCGTGCGATTTCCTCAGACGCCTTTGATTGTTGAGATCTTGCTGGGCGGTTTTTTTGCAACGCTGGTTGGCGTACTGTTCGGCATTCCAAGCCTGCGGATTCGAGGCCTTTATCTGGCCGTAGCAACCTTGGCGGCGCAATTTTTTGTGGATTGGGCTTTTTTACGTATCCCGTTCTTTACAAACTATTCACCTTCGGGCAACGTATCGGTGCCGGCTTTGTCAGTCTTTGGTATTGCGTTGCAGGATGCGATCCCGAAATATTTGTTTGTGTTGTCGTTTGTGGTGGTCTTTGCCCTGCTGGCTAAAAATTTGGTGCGTGGTGCGATTGGTCGTCAATGGATGGCGATACGTGACATGGACGTGGCGGCGTCAGTGATTGGGATCCGACCCATGTATGCCAAGCTCACTGCTTTTGCCGTGAGCTCGTTTATCGTCGGCGTGGCGGGTGCGCTGTGGGGGTTCTTGCATCTTGGCTCTTGGGAGCCCTTGGCGTTTGACCTGAATCGATCGTTTCAATTGTTGTTTATGGTGATCATCGGCGGCTTGGGTTCGATCCTGGGTAGTTTTTTTGGCGCAGCCTTTATCGTACTGATTCCGGTCGCGTTGAATCACGTACCCGGGTGGTTTGGCTTGCCCCTGGCCATCGATACGGCCGCGCATATCGAGCATATGATTTTTGGCGCACTGATTGTGTTCTTTTTAATTGCAGAACCTCATGGGCTGGCCAAGTTATGGACGATTGGTAAAGAGAAGCTGCGAATTTGGCCCTTTCCACATTAATTTATTCTGTTGGTCTTTGCGTGTTGTGCCGACAGAGTTTGATAACGCCCAGTTTGTCGCTGGGATGTTTAACCCGGTGTGTTGAACACCAAAAGAGGTAAACGGAGATGAAGCAGATGAACATTAAACAAATGGCTGCAACCTTGATCGCAGCAGGCGCCATGGGCGTCGCAGCAGTTCCCGCATCGGCCGATGATCAGTTCGTGCCGCTGTTGGCCTATCGCACGGGTTCGTTCGCACCCTTGGGCATTCCCTGGGCCGATGGCAAGATGGATTATTTGAAACTTGTGAACGCACGTGGTGGCGTAAACGGTGTCAAGCTGACCTATGACGAATGCGAAACTGCGTATGCAACGGATCGAGGCGTTGAGTGCTACGAGCGCCTGAAAAAACAGCCGCCGACCGGCGCTTCGGCGTTTGATCCGCAATCGACGGGCATCACTTTTGCTGTGAGTGATAAGGCACCTGCAGATAAGGTGGCCATCATGACCGTAGGGTACGGCCTCTCGCAGTCAACCGACGGTTCAGTGTTTCCCTGGAATTTTCCTTTGCTGGGCACCTACTGGACTGCAGCCGACATCATGATTCAGGATATCGCCAAGCGTGAAGGCGGTCTTGATAAATTGAAGGGCAAAAAAATTGCGCTGGTGTATCACGATTCACCGTATGGCAAAGAGCCGATTGCCTTGCTGCAAGCGCGTGCAAAGAAAGAAGGCTTTGAATTATTGCTCTATCCAGTGACCGCGCCGGGCGTCGAACAAAAATCAACCTGGCTGCAAATTCGTCAGTCACGACCCAACTATGTCTTGCTCTGGAGCGCCGGCATCATGACGCCAACGGCCTTGCGTGAGGCACAGGCAACTGGCTATGCACGTGACAAGATGTATGGCATTTGGTGGGCGGCGTCAGAGGGTGATGTGAAAGATCTGGGCGATGTGGCCAAAGGCTATAACGCTGTGACGATTCATAACACCGCCGGACGTGGCAAGGTGCATGATGAGCTCAAGGCACAGGTGTATGACAAAGGGCAAGGCACCGACACCACGGGCAAGTCGATTGGTACGATTGCACACACTCGGGGTATGGTGATCTCGATGTTGACGGTCGAGGCAATTCGCGTGGCCCAAGAAAAATTTGGCAAAGGCAAGTCTGTGACGTCAGAGCAAGTACGTTGGGGGCTTGAGAATCTAAACCTTACGCAAGAGCGTCTCAATGAGATCGGGTTCGGTGAGTTGATGCGTCCGGTGAAGACCAGCTGCGACAATCACACTGGCGATGACTGGGCACGCGTGATTACTTGGGACGGTGCAAAATTCGAAGTCAAGCCTGATTGGTATCGTTCAGACGCAAGCATCATCGCACCTTTGGTTAAAGAGTTTGCAGACAAATATGCGAAAGATAAAAATCTGACGCCTGTTAAGTGTGCGGGTTAATGTTCTTTGATCTTTGACCGATAGGAACTTGCGATGAGCAACCCCTCGCAGCAGTCATCAACACCTCCGGTAAGCACTCCAATCTTGCTGGATGTGAACGGGATCGAGGTGATTTACAACCACGTCATCCTGGTGCTCAAGGGGGTGTCCTTGCAGGTGCCCGAAGGTAAGATCGTCGCACTCTTGGGTGCGAATGGTGCCGGCAAGACTACAACTCTGCGCGCGATTTCAAATTTGTTGCGCGGCGAACGCGGTGATGTGACGAAAGGCGATATCTTGTATCGCGGTGAACGCATTGATCGGCTCACGCCCTCAGACTTGGTCAAGCGAGGGGTTGTGCAAGTGATGGAGGGGCGACATTGTTTTGCGCACTTAAGTATTGAAGATAATTTACTAACAGGTGCCTACACACGCAACCTTGGGCGTGCCGATTTAGCGCAAGCGCTTGAGCGGGTGTATCAATATTTTCCACGTTTAAAGCAGCGTCGAAACAGTCAGGCAGGCTATACCTCGGGTGGCGAGCAACAGATGTGTGCCATTGGGCGTGCCTTGATGGCGCAGCCAAAAATGATTTTGCTCGACGAGCCTTCAATGGGCTTGGCACCACAGATTGTTGAAGAAATTTTTGAAATCGTTAAAGATCTGAATCAACGCGAGGGCGTTAGCTTTTTGCTTGCTGAGCAAAACACCAATATTGCCTTGCGTTATGCCGACTATGGCTACATTTTAGAAAACGGTCGTGTCATGATGGATGGACCGGCTCAGGCACTGGCACAAAACGAAGACGTCAAAGAGTTTTATCTAGGCATTTCGAGTGGCGAACGAAAAAGCTTCCGTGACAATAAATTTTATCGTCGCCGCAAGCGCTGGTTGGCTTAATCTTACAGAGATTTCTACATGTCAGAGTTTTTTGATGCGCGAGAAACGCGTGACCCCGCGCAGCGTGAGCAAGACCTTTTGACGAGACTGCCCGCGGTATTGACGCAAGCCGCCGCTCAGGCGCCCGCGATTGCACGGCAACTTGATCGGATCGATCCGCGTGCGCTAAACACGCGTGCCGCCTTAGCCACAGTGCCCGTGATTCGCAAGACTCAATTGCTTGAGCTTCAACAAGAGGCGCGCAAACGCTTGTTTGCAGAGGATGCCGTAATTGAACGCGTTTTTGGCGGGTTCTCAAGCATTGGCTGGGGACCAGCCCTACGTGTGTTTGCCTCACCCGGTCCAATCTATGAGCCCGAAAGTGCGCGACCTGATTATTGGCGCTTTGGACGCGCGTTATATGCTGCGGGTTTCAGGGCAGGGGATTTGGCACACAATTGTTTTTCGTATCATTTCACACCAGCGGGCGCGATGATGGAAACGGCGGCGCACGCGGTCGGCTGCTCGGTCTTTCCGGGCGGTGTTGGGCAGACTGAGCAGCAGATCCAGGTCATGTGCGACTTAATGCCAGTGGGTTATATGGGCACGCCGAGTTTTTTAAAAATCATTCTCGAAAAAGCCGACGAGTTAGGCATCAAAATCCCTTCGCTTAAGCGTGCGCTCGTCTCTGGCGAGGCCTTTCCGCCCTCGTTGCGAGACTGGCTGCTTGGCCGAGGCATTGAGGGATATCAAACGTATGGCAGTGCTGATTTGGGGATGATTGCGTTTGAAACGCCGGCGCGTGAGGGCTTGGTGCTGAGCGAAGATGTTTTGTTAGAAATTGTTCGCCCTGGTACAAACGACGTGGTGCCAGAGGGCGAGGTCGGTGAGGTTGTGGTGACGACCTTGAATCCAGACTACCCCTTGCTGCGCTTTGGTACCGGCGATTTGTCTGCAGTGATGCCAGGCATATCGCCGTGTGGGCGCACGAATACACGCATTCGTGGCTGGCTTGGACGCGCCGATCAAACGACCAAAGTACGTGGCCTCTTTGTGCATCCAGGGCAAATTGCTGAGTTAGTCCGTCGTCACCCGGCAGTCAAGCGCGCCCGACTTGTGATCAGCGGTACGACCGGTGCAGACGTCATGCTGTTATGCGTTGAAGCGACTGAACAAAGCGAGGCCTTCAAAGAGCAGCTCGTGGCGACAGCGCGCGAGTTGACAAAGCTTAGGGCGCAAGTCGAGATTGTTGCCTTGGGTAGTTTGCCCAATGACGGCAAGGTGATTGATGACGTGCGCGTCTACACATGAACCGAGTCTATTGAGACGAATTATTCAACCACGAGTGTGCCGCGCATAATCGGCGAGTGACCCGCAAACGTGCATAAAAACATATAGGTTTCGCCGGCGGTTAATTGTGAAACAGAAAATGTGACGCTCGCTGTTTCACCTGTACCGATTAACTTGGTGTGAGCGATGACGCGCTTGTCGCTTTGATCAACGTGGTGTTCAGCGGGCCCTGCCGCCATACCGGTGCGTGCGACACCGTCAAGATCACTCTTTTTTGTTAAGACCCAGTTGTGTGACATGGCCAGAGCTGGTAGATGGCCGGTGTGCGTGAGCGTCACGGTGAAATCTTTACAACGCTTGGGTACCACAATATGTGACGGTAGAAAGCGTAAAGCGTCATCCGTTTGCAGGGTGATCGCGCACTCGTTTGCGCTTGCGACGCTAGACATTGATAGTAGCGACAAGAAGAAGATGATCGTGATGGCTCTAAACATCTTGTGGCCACGGTTGAATAAATTGCCGTACTGTTGCATGGTGTGTTCACTGGTTAACAGACTAATCAGGCGCGTGTTCGTACAAATTGGCCATGGCCGCGACGCGCGATATGACCTTCGAGTTCAAGCGCAAAGAGTTCAACTTGCAATTGCGCGGGCGGCAAGCCGGTACGTCGCTGCAGTTGATCCTCTGTAATGGGATCGTAGCCGATTGCGTCCCAGGTGGGTGAACGAAGTGCCTGCGAAGAACGTGCGAACGACGTTTGCGCAACCGAGGAGACGGATTGCGGACGGCCCGCAGCCGGGTGCAACTCGGTCAAAATATCTGCCCCCGACTCGACGAGTTTGGCACCTTGTTGAATCAGAGCGTGCGGCCCGCGCGCCAAGGGCGAGTGAATCGACCCAGGGATGGCAAATACTTCGCGTCCCATATCGACGGCCAAGCGGGCGGTGATGAGCGAGCCACTTTTGAGGGCGGCTTCTACCACGACCACGCCGAGGCTCAGGCCCGCCACGATACGATTGCGTTTTGGAAAGTGCGCCGCAAGCGCTGGTCGGCCCAGGGCAAATTCAGACAGAATTAAACCGTCGGCCGACAGGATGTCTTCGGCTAAGGCGCGATGTGCAGTGGGGTAAATAATATCGGCACCTGTGCCCAACACGGCGATTGTGCCGCCGCCTTCGAGACCTGCTTTGAGGGCACCACGATGGGCGGCAGCGTCGATACCGTGCGCCAAACCGCTGACAACCGCAAACCCTTGTTGAGCTAAATATAAAGCGAAGGCTTGCGCGTGGTCGAGCCCGTCGGCCGTCGCGTTGCGTGCACCGACGATCGCGAGTGCGTCTTGCGCCAGTTGACCAAGTGCACCGCGTGCGTACAACACGAGGGGAGCGTCAGGAAGTTGGCGTAAGCGGGCTGGGTAGCAGGTATGAGCCTGCGTGATGAGTGCTTGGCCGGTCTCGCTGGCCCAGCGTAAGGCGCGATCGATGTATTGGGCGTCGTTGCAACTGAGTGGCTGTATCAGAGACGTGGCCAGAGACGGAGTCAGCATCGCGCGCAGCGTGGAATACGAGGCTTGGTAAAGTGCACGTGGATCACTGAACGTTTGTAAGAGCCGATGGGCCAGTACGGGACCAATCGCAGGCTGTAGGCTGAGCCGAAGCCAAGCGGCAAGCGCATCGTCAGAAAGAATATTTTGCATGGGGCCGAGTGTGCCACGAACCACTTGTCGGACGAAACGCGAGCCAGGCTAAAAATGCCCACACTGAAATAAAAACGCCGAGCGCATATCGCGCTCGGCGTATCGTGCGACTTAAAAGTTAGTCAGGCGTTCAATTGTCGACCTTGATGCCAGCGTCGCGAATAGCCTTGCCCCAAAACGCATAGTCTTTGGCGATATAGTCGGCAAATTCTTTTGTCGAACCATACAAGGGTACGAGGCCCGCCGCGTTCAGTTTTTTACCAACTTCAGGGTCTGCCGAAGTGCTGATAAAGGCTTTGGCAAGTGTTGCGATGATGTTGTCAGGTGTTTTGGGTGGTGCGACAACACCGACCCACGACGGTGCCACAACGGCCGTACCCTGCTCTGAAAGTGTTGGGATTTCATTAATCAGTTCAACACGCTTTTCTGAGGCCACACCAAACGGGATTAATTTCGTTTTAAAGCCGGCAGCCAACGGCGCAGGCACGAGCGCGAGATCAACCTGACTACCCATCGCGGCTTGAGCAGCAGGCGCAGCGCCTTGATAGGGCACATGCAGCATTTCAGTTTTTGTGACCTGCAGAAATTGAGCCATGGCAATATGACCAGCGCTGCCATTGCCCCAGCTCGAGTAACTGAGCTTGCCTTTTTTCGCCAGCGCGATAAGCTCGGGAACTGTTTTAGCTTCGAGGCCTGGGCGACCCATCAAGACAAAGTTCACGACAGCTGAAGGTGCAATCGGCACGAATTGCGCAGAGATGAACTTTGGATTGGGATAGAGCGCGGGATACATCGAATAGGTATCTGCACTGGATAACAGCAGCGTGTAGCCATCGGGTGCAGCGGTGAAGACCGCTTCGTGTGCAATTGCACCATTGGCGCCCGCGCGGTTTTCAACCACAACCGTTTGCCCTAACTTATCGCCTAGGGCATTGACCACGATTCGCGCGATCGTGTCTGAACCACCACCTGGTGGGTATGGAACAATCAGCTTAATGGGTTTTGTGGGCACCCAGGCCGCAGGTGTTTGTGCCGTTGCGACAAAGGGCACTGCGCCCAGTGTGGCGGCCAACGCTAATCCTTGAAGCAAACCACGTAGTTTTTTTTGTACTGGTGCTATCTGTGTGCTTGTTACACGTTTGGTAAGTTTCATGCCTTCTCCTTGCTGTGATTTGAGCGAGCTGCTCAGGTTCTTAAAATTATTTTCCAGTAAATTTTGGTGGTCGCTTTTCGTTAAACGCCCGGATACCTTCCATTCGATCTTCGGTAGCCACAAGGCGACTATAGGCTTCAACTTCAAAAAACATACCAGTGCGCATATCCATTTGCAAGCCAAAGGTGATGGACTTTTTGGCTTGACGCACTGCGATGGGGGCATTGGCCAAAATGCGTTGCACAAGCTTCATGGTCTCTTCATGCAGTGCGGCTTTTGGATAGACATGGTTGAGCAGACCAAAGCGCAAGGCTTCTTGTGCATCAAAGGGGTCGCCTGTGAAGATCACTTCTTTGGCCCGACGAACACCGATGGCGCGTGGCAACTGTTGGGTACCACCACCGCCGGGCATGATGCCGCGTTTGACTTCGGCGAAACCGAAGCGTGCGTTGTCAGAGGCAACGATAAAGTCACACGATAATGCAAGCTCAAGTCCGCCCGCTATGGCCGCACCATTGACGCAGGCAATAGTGGGAACAGGGCAGTCATAAATTGCACGCGCCATACGTTCGAATAAATAGTGCTGCGTGTTGAACTGAGCATCGGTCATGCCGTCACGTTCTTTTAAATCCGCACCACCACAAAAGATTGTTTCGCCCGCACCGGTGAGTACGACGCAGCGAAACTGTTCGGGCGAAGCTTCGAGCGTGCCAAACACCTGAATCAGTTCTTCGCCCATGGTGGTGTTCAGCGCGTTGGCCACCTTGGGCCGGTTGAGTTGCACCACCAACAAACCATCAAACGGCGAAGACAAAGCAAGGGTTTGGTAGGGTGCGGCAAGATTAATTGTTGCAACAGACATCATTTCTCCGGGTTGGTATCAGGCGAGACGGGGTGCAGTAGATAATCGTGTTGACCCAGTGTAGGCGTATTGCCGGCCAAGGGCGGGCGCTTGCCGCCAAAGGAGATCGGCAAGGCGACCGTGGTGGCCTTGCCATCTGGGGTGGTCCGTAAAATATCAAGTGCTTGAGTTTGTTCGTTGGCGATGACGCGATCGACCGTTTGAATCGGACCGCAGGGGATCGAAACGGTCTCAAGTTTCGCAAGCCATTCATGTGCAGGCAATTGTTTGAAGCGCGGTTGTAGTAATTCGATCAGCGCGACACGGTTTTCAACGCGACCGCCGTTGGTGATAAAACGAGGGTCTTGCGCAAGCGCCGGCAAGTTCATGACCTGACAGAGCCGTGCGTAAAGTGAGTCATTGCCCGCCGCCACCAAAATCGCACCATCGGCGCATTCAAACACTTGGTACGGAACAATATTGGGACTGCTCGAGCCACTGCGCTTGGGTAAGGCTGCGCCTGCAAGTACATCAGACAGTGGCACCATCATCCATGCCAGTGCAGTTTCATACAGAGAGACATCCACAGTCTGACCGCGCCGCATCGGGTCGGCATCACGTGTGCGCAGCGCCGACAAGACGCCGATCACCGTCCACATCCCCGTACCCATGTCGTTGAGCGATAAGGGCACGCGGCTTAGCTCATCGCCTTCGTGACCCAAAATACTCATCATGCCACTGTAGGCTTGCGCCAAAGGATCGTAGCCAGGCTTGTCGCTCAGGGGCCCGTTCGCACCAAACGCGCCAAGATTGCAATAGATTAATGATGGACGGGCCGTTGTGAGCGCGTGCGCACCCAGCCCATGGCTGTCAAGATTTCCTGGCTTTAAATTTTGAATCACAACATCAGCGTGCGCGAGAATAAAGTCACGGATGCGATCAATACAGTCTTTGTCACTGAAATCAGCGCTAATACTTTGTTTGCCATTGTTCATCGCATGAAAGAGTGCGGCCGCCCCTTCGATGAAGGGTGGGCCCCAACCGCGCGCATAGTCGCCTGTTTTGGCATTCTCGATCTTGATGACGCGTGCGCCTAAGTGCGCAAAAATTTGACCCGCGTAGGGGGCCGCCAAACTGTGGCCAATTTCAATGACGCAAAGACCGGCCAGAGGAAGCGGCTGACTCATTTGACGCTTCCCTGGTAGCCGTACTGTGAGCGTGCCGCTTCAAGCGTGATGTAGCCATCTAAGAGGTCTGCTTCAATTGAAGCAATGGGGCGCTCTTTAGGATCACCGTAACCACCACTGCCCGCCGGTTGCAGCAAGACGCGATCACCTAGATGCACGATCTCAGTCGCACCTTTGCTAGGCATCGTACGCTCGGTACCATCGGGGCTCACAATTCGGCACTCGAACAACCCGCCGGCGAGGCCGCCAAAATAACCTTCGGGGGCGGCTTGACCGCGTTCACCTGCTGCAGTGATGGTGGCTTCTTCGAAGCCCACGCGATAGGTGCGCCTAGAGGTTAAGCCGCCTCGCCAACGACCAGCACCTCCACTGTCAGGCACAAGTGCCCAGGCCTCAACCATGATGGGCATGGTTTGTTCGATGAACTCAACGGGTAAGGCGCCCGCGTTGCCGACGTAGACCCGAATACCATTGATGCCATCGCGCGTGGCGCGGGCCCCCATGCCGCCGCCATGCGGTTCGACCAGGCTGATAAATTCTTTGCCCGTACGACGCACGCGCGCTTCGTTGGGGTCGCGTCCACCAAAAACGCCAGAACAGGCGGCACAGTTGCTCTGACCAATGATGCGCTCGGGCACCGCTTGCGACAAGGCCTTCAAGCAGAGGTCGATGACGCGAGGTGAGGTTTCGGTGTTGCCACTGACGACTGAAGCTGGAAACGTGCAGTTCACAATGCTGCCTAAAGGCGCCTCGATGGTGACAGGGCGGTAGCAGCCTTGATTGATTGGGATCGCAACATCGGTGAGCGCTTTGACGGTGAACCACGTGCTATTGCAGGTGACGGCAAGTGGGCAGTTAATCCCGCCGCGCGCTTGCTTGCCGGTACCGGTGTAATCAAAATGTATTTGATCGCCCGAGACCGTGACTTTGACTTTAATGGGAATATTCGCACCCGACCAGCCAGGCGATTGCACGCCTTCAACGAAATCTTCGGCCTCATAGACACCATCTGGAATGCCGCGAATCGCTTCGCGCATTAAAGTTTCAGAGTGATCGAGTGAGCGCTTCATGGCATCGCGCAAGGCCGCAGCACCATATTTTTTAACTAAGGATTGAATGCGCTGGTCTCCTACGAAGGTGCCGGCGTATTGCGCCTGGATATCCAGCAAGCGGCCTTCAGGGTCGCGGGTATTGCTGACGATCATTTTTTGTACGTCGCGAACAATCTCATCGTTGCGAAACAGCAGAACGGGCGGGATGCGAATGCCTTCGCCATAAATATCCCAAGTGTTCAAGGCATAGCTGCCAGGCGCTTGGCCGCCGATATCGTTCCAGTGCCCACGGGTCATGACAAAGGCAACGATTTCATTGTCAACAAACACAGGTCGTGTGATTTGGATATCGGGTTGATGATTGCCACCGCCCAAGTAGGCATCATTGCTAATGATGACGTCACCAGGGCGCAGATTGTCTCGCCCAATCGCTTCGACTGACACTTTGGTTGAAATCACGGCCGAGCCCAACATGGTTGGGATGTCGTTGCCTTGCGCAACGAGTTGCATCTGCGCATCAAACACAGCGGCAGAGGCATCAGCACCCAAATGCATGATCGGGCTGGCAGCCGTGCGCATCATGGCGATTTTCATTTCACGCGCAATCGCATAAAGTGAATTGCGTAGAATTTCGTAAACAATGGTTTGCATGTTGACCCTAGAGTGAGATGCGCAGATTGCCAACGGCATCAATGCGAGCAGTTTGACCTGCTTTGAAAATCAGACAACTGCTTTGCTCTTCAATAATGGCAGGCCCTTCGATGACCGCAAGCGCAGCAAGGCTCGCGCGTTGATAGGTCGGTAGCGCCTGCATGCGGCCATCAACATAGACCTCGCGCGTTCGCGCAACGTTCTGAGCGGGCGTTGCGCGTTCGGCGGTTGTTTGCTTCACGATCCCGCGCCAGCCTGTGCGCACGCTGGCTTGTATGCGCAAATTCACCAGCACAATCGGCTGATCTGGTTTGGTGAAGTTCCACATCCGTTTGTGGTTGAGCTCAAAACCCGCGCGGACGGTTGCAATCAATTGGGCGTGTCCAGCCTCTTCAAGCAGTTGGGCGGGGATATCGACCGAAATCGACGCAGGTTGACCCGTGTAGCGACAGTCTGCGCGAAAACTGCAGTTGACGTCCTGGTTAATTTGTTGGGTACCAAAGGTCGTCACGGCTTGTTGCTTGAGTGCTGCACAAAGTGCGGTAATGGCTGAGGGCGCAAGCGCCTCGAGTTCAGTTTCAACCGCAGTTTGCCCATCAAATTGGCGGTCTGCCACGATCATGCCAAAGGCACTGAACAGGCCCGGTAACGGAGGCACGATGACTTCTTTAATTTCGAGCTCTTCGGCAAGATCAATCGCGTGAACAGGGCCGGCACCGCCGTAGCACATGTAAGACAGCTCGCGCGGATCGTAGCCGCGCTCAACGGTCATCAAGCGCATGGCTTGCGCCATTAAGGCGTTTGCAACGACGCGAACAGTCCAGGCCGCTTCGATTGCCGAGACGCCTAGCGGTTTGGCTAGATGCTCTTCTACGGCAAGTAGCGCCGCTTGTGCGTCAAGCTTGAACTCGCCACCTAAAAATGAATTTGGATCGACATAGCCAAGTAAGACATTGCAGTCAGTGACGGTGGGGCGTGTGCCGCCACGACCATAACAGGCAGGGCCTGGGTCTGCCCCCGCGCTTTGTGGCCCGATGTGTACCCCGCCACCGCTATCAATCCAGGCGATCGAGCCACCGCCGGCGCCAATTGAATCAATATCGATGGTGGGTGCACGGACGGCGTGGGTGTGCAACAGGCTGCTGGTACGTAGTTCAGGCCGCGAGTCGCGAATGAGTGACACGTCAAAGGTCGTGCCCCCCATATCGCCTAACAAAACCCCAGGTAGCTGCGCCTGCTCGCTGGCGCGCACAGCGGCGCTCACGCCGCCCGCGGGGCCCGATTCGAGCAGCACGATGGGTTTGGCTGCAACCACCTCGGTTGACGCTAGCCCTCCGTTTGACTGCATAAATAATAGTTCGCCTTGAAAGCCCGCAGCTTGCAGTTGCTGATCAAAATGATGAATATACCGGCCACAGACCGGCCCGAGTAACGCGTTCATTACAGTCGAGCTGGTGCGCTCGTACTCTTGCATTTCAGGGTTGACCTGATGTGAGGCGGTGATGAAATGATCGGGCAGCAATTGCTTGAGCGTCTTGAGCGCTTGTTGTTCGTGGGTTGGGTTCACGTAGGCGTGTAAAAAACAAATCGCGACGGCCTCGACGTCTGAATTTTTTATTTTTGTCGCAAGATGGCTAAGCGCAGCAAGATCGAGCGGTGTTTCAACTGAGCCGTCTGGGCGGAGGCGTTCAGCAACCTCAAGGCGCCAACGCCGCTCAACGAGGGGTTTTGGATTTTCAAATTGTAGGTCATAGAGGTCGGCCCGATCGTGACGCGAGACCCGGCGCAATTCGAGAATGTCGCGAAACCCCGCCGTCGTGATCAGTGCGGTTTTAGCCCCCTTGCCTTCGACAATCATGTTCGTGGCCATGGTTGTGCCATGACCGATAAAGCCAATCTGGGCACTCGTTTTTCCACTGAGCTCAAGGATGCGATGAAAGCCGTGCATGGCGCCCACCACGCGATCTGAGGGGGTTGTGGGTACTTTGGTCGACCAGATTTGGCCGGTGTGGTCATCCACCAGGACAATATCTGTAAAAGTGCCACCCACATCAATGCCAATGCGATTCATAAAATATCAAACCTTCAAGCAAAAAATAGCAAGACTGATCGTCGTTTTAGGCTGACCCCTTGTCAAGCCCGACACCCCTTGGTTTGCCCTAGGTTAGGCGCTCTGGGGTAGGGAAACCGTCGACTGCGGACTCCGCGAGTGGTTTCATTGGAATTCGTCGTAGTAATAAATTAAAATGTTAATAACGTTACAAATTGAACGAATTTTGCGCGTATGGCTCTGCTGACGATTCTGCATTTTCCTGACAAACGCTTGCACAAGGTTGCGAAACCGGTGCCGGCAGTGACGGATCGCATCCGCAAATTAGCCGCCGACATGGCCGAAACCATGTATGACGCGCCCGGCGTGGGTCTGGCGGCGACCCAGATCGACGTTCACGAGCGGGTTGTGGTGATCGATGTCAGTGAAAACAAAGATGACTTAATGGTGCTGATTAATCCAGAGATCCTCTCGGCGAGCGAAGAGAAAACGCCTCACGAAGAGGGCTGTTTGTCGGTGCCCGGGGTTTACGATGAGGTCATACGACCTTCGACGGTGCGCGTTCGGGCGCTTAACCTTGACGGAGAAGTGCACGAGTTTGATGCAGAAGGGTTGCTCGCGGTCTGTGTACAGCACGAGATTGATCATTTG
>CAIYCP010000665.1 GCA_903924715.1 uncultured beta proteobacterium | reverse complement strand
CGCAGCATGCGCACAGGGTCTTCTCGATAGCGCGTACGTGGGTCACCGATCATGCGCACCACGCGATGTTTGAGATCTGCAACGCCTTGATGGTAATCAATGACGTCTTCGGTGGTTGGGTCGTAATAGAGTGCATTAATCGTGAAATCACGACGCGCGGCATCTTGCGCATGCGTACCAAATTCGTTATCGCGCAGAATGCGACCATTTTCATCGGTCGCTTGCGACGCTGACGCAGGCGCACGAAAGGTCGAGGTTTCGATAATTTCTTGACCGAAGACAACGTGTACGAGTTGAAAGCGTCGACCAATGATTCGCGCGCGTCTAAAGAGTGGACGTACCTGCTCAGGGGTGGCGTTGGTCGCAACGTCGAAGTCTTTGGGTTCAAGCCCAACAATCAAATCGCGTACCGCGCCACCTACGATGTAGGCTTGATAGCCTTCGTGCTGCAAGACCTCACAGACTTTAATCGCATGGCGAGATACATTGCGCCGATCGATGCCGTGTTTGTCGCGACTAATTCGCTGTAATCCGTGCGAGCGTTGACCAAAGAGTTGACCAACAAAACGTTTAATCGTGTCTGTAATCATTAGGATTTGTGATCGGCCAGCGAGGTAAAAATATTCAGGACTGGCCAGTTGCGTTCTTGCGCAACTTTGAGCAGACTTGGGCTTGGGTTGGTGACGATCGGATGTGTCACCACCTCAAGTAACGGTAGATCATTGAGCGAGTCTGTGTAAAAGTAAGATTCGTCAAAATCTTTCAGACTTCTATTTAACGTGGCAAGCCAGGCGTTCACGCGTATGACCTTGCCCTGTTTGAAGCTTGGCGTGCCGTGAATCTTTCCGGTGTAGCGCCCCGCGACAAATTCGGGTTCAGTGGCAATCAAGGTTGGTACGCCAAAGGCGCGTGCAATCGGCGCGGTCACAAAGCTATTGGTTGCCGTGACCATGGCACAGAGATCGCCCGCCTCAAGGTGTTTCTGCACAATGGCAAGGGCTTTTTCTGTCATGGCCGGGCGAATGACGCGTTGCATGTAGTCTTCATGCCAAGCTGCGAGCAGGTGAGGGGGGTGTGCAGCCAGTAAACCCAGCATGAACTCGGCGGCTTGTTCAGCGGTGAGGTCGCCTGCGTTGTAACGATTCATCAAATCTTCATTACGTGCCAATGCCAGCGCCGGATCACCGGCACGACCTGTCTTGGCAAGGTATTCGGCCCATTGATGATCACTGTCAAGTGGCAACAGGGTGTGATCAAGATCGAAGAGGGCCAGGCGTCTGGAGGTCATGAGCGTCGACTAAAAACGTTAGGGGTTAAGCAAAAGGAAGGGAAGATTGCAAAAAGTCGCGGTCCGCCAGCATCATGCGCAAGAGCGGCACGGTGACGCTGCGGTGTTTGGACAAAGAATAGCGGTCAAGCGCATCGACTAGGGCAAACAACTGGCGAATATCGCGAGAATAATGCGTCAACATCCAGTCGAGCACTTCAGCAGACAGGGGGAGACCTTGTCGTTGGGCATAAGTTTGTATCGCTTCAAATTTTTCTTGGTCAGACAGTGGGTCTAGGCGAAAGACCAGATCCCAGCCTAAACGCGTGCGCAGATCTTCGCGCAGTGACATCATCATGGGTGCACGGTCGCCCGTGACAGCAAGCGCAAACGCGTCTTGCGTCGAGGCAAGCTCGCGCCAACGATTGTACAGGGCAAATACGCAGGCCTGCTGCTCTGGGAGCATTTCTTGAATGTCATCCACGCACACTAATTGGAGGTCTGAGCCCGTGATCGGGCGGGTCGCCCAAGTCATCATTTCAGCGGCGGGTGAGGCTAAGTCGAAGAAAACAGAGGGTTTTTCGGCAGCAATGGCTTTTAGAACATGGCTTCGGCCTGCCCCGGGTGGCCCCCAAAGATAGAGGGCACGACCGGGTACGAGCCCGCTTGCCGCCTCGAGGGCGGCCGAGTTTGAGCCGGCCACGGTGTTGCTTAAAGTTGGGCTCGGCGCGGGGATGATTTCTAGAAGTAGCTGCCGACTCATCGACTCATCGTAAAATTAGGTAAAACCACGGGGGAAACCCCGCAATTGTCACATAACCTCGGCTTTTTCTTATGACCCAAGCAAACAAACCTCTCACTTATCGCGACGCTGGCGTTGATATTGACGCCGGAGACGCGTTAGTCGATCGCATCAAACCGATGGCCGCACGCACGATGCGCGAGGGTGTCCTGGCGGGTATTGGCGGGTTTGGCGCTTTGTTTGAAGTGCCCTAGCGCTACAAAGAGCCGGTCTTGGTGTCGGGCACCGATGGCGTGGGCACCAAACTTAAATTGGCCTTCGATTGGCAACGTCATGACACGGTTGGCATTGATTTGGTTGCCATGAGTGTCAACGATATTTTGGTGCAGGGTGCTGAGCCTTTATTTTTTCTAGACTATTTTGCTTGCGGCAAATTGTCAGTTGATGTGGCGGCGCAGGTGGTCGGCGGTATCGCGCGTGGTTGTGAATTATCGGGTTGTGCGTTGATCGGTGGTGAAACCGCCGAAATGCCAGGCATGTACCCCGATGGTGAATATGACTTGGCTGGCTTCGCAGTAGGTGCTGCTGAAAAATCTAAACTGATTGACGGCAAATCGATTCGACCGGGTGACGTTGTGTTGGGTTTGGCTTCTAGCGGCGCCCATTCAAATGGCTTTTCGTTGTTGCGTAAGATTTTGCAACGCGCGGGTGCGCGACCCGAGCAAGATTTTCACGGTCGCCCTTTGGGTGATGTGGTGATGGCGCCCACACATTTGTATGTCAAGCCCGTGCTCGCGGTACTGGCGCGATATGAAGGCCAGATTAAAGGTCTTGCACACATCACCGGTGGCGGCTTGTTGGATAACGTACCGCGAATTTTGCAGACTGGTTTGCAGGCACATTTGCAGCGTGATGCCTGGCAGATGCCGCAGCTCTTTTCCTGGTTGCAACAGCAGGGTGGTGTTGCGGATGCCGAGATGTATCGTGTGTTTAACTGCGGTATTGGTAT
>CAIYCP010000664.1 GCA_903924715.1 uncultured beta proteobacterium | reverse complement strand
CCTTATATTGCGACGCTCGACGAGTTACAGCAAATCGCGAGCCGGCTAGCCACCTCCGTAAAAGAGGTTCTAAAGTCTGCGGCAACGGCTACCAGTCCGGTCGCGGCATAACGCTTGCGCGCGACGTTCGCGCGGCGCTTGACCACGATCTGATCGCCAAAATAAATGGATCCTGAATTGTCCAACTCTTTATCACGACCCCTTCGTATCGCACTCGCAGGATTCAAACTTGAGTCGGTGACCTTTCTTCCCAACCTGACCGAGCTGCCCGTCTTTCAGACCGTTGAACAATGGGGCGCAGACCTCATCGAACAGCATCGCAACGCGAACACGCCTACCGGCGGCTTCATCGCGGTATGCGAACGCGAAGGCGTTGAGATGTTGCCAATCGTTTACACCGAAGCCGAGCCTGCAGGACCCTGCTCTGAAGAGGCGTTTGACCACTATCTCAAACACATCCTGTCTGCGCTGCATGGGCAGAATCTTGACGGTGTGCTTCTTGATCTTCACGGCGCGTTGGTGACCCCTAACCGCCTAGACGCAGATCGCGACATCATTGCAGCAATTCGGCGCGAAGTCGGCAAGAAGACGCGCATCATGATTGCACTGGACTATCACGCAAACCTAGACGCCCAGAGTATTCAAGACGCAGATGCAGTCTTTGGTTATCACTTTTCACCACACACCGACCAGGCTGCTACCGGTGAGCGAGCGGCCACCTGTATGGTGCGCACCTTAAAGGGCGAGATCAATCCCGTATGGCATCTCTGTAAGCCGGACTTGATGGTGCCTAGCATTTTCAGTTCAACCGATCTTCAACCTCTGGCAGGCGTGGTCCATGACTCTATTGCTCGGGCAAGCCGTAGCCCTTATCTAGACGTCTCCATCTTCGCAGGCTTTTCGTACGCCGACGTTCCAAACTGTGGATTTTCAGTGGTTGCCGTGACCGACGGCAATCGCGACCAGGCAAAGCAAACCGCAACGGAGTTCTGCAATATTCTTCGGGAAAACCGACCCGCCTTCAGCCATCGTGACCTGGTGTACGGTATTGAGGACGGCCTCGCTGAGGCTCGCCGCATCGCCTCAAGCGACCCAAGACCCGTGATCTTGCTAGAACACGCCGACCGCTTGGTAGATTCAACGCATGTACTTCGGGCACTCGTTGATGCCCGCTTGGGCCGCAGCGCCGTTCCCTTTTTATGGGACCCGACAGCCGTAGCAACCGCGCTCGCGGCAGGTGTCGGGGCGCAGGTCAAGCTGCTCGTGGGCGGCTTTACCTCCGCAAAGGCGGGCGACCCCGTCATGATAGAGGGAAAGGTGGTGTTCGCTGGACCAAAGGCCTTCAGCGCAACGGGTGCTTACTATACCGGCCGTTGGATCGACTTAGGCAATGTTGTGGTGATCGATACAGGCTACCTGGTAATCAGTATCACCAGCCGTCCGTCTGTCGCGGTCTCGGAAGATTGCTTTCTGCAGTTTGGTCTCAAGGCAAGCGACTATGACTTTATCTTGCTAAGATCTAAGACCCATTTCCGCGCCGTGTATCAATCGATCTGCGCCGGCATTGTCATCATCGATACGCCCGACTGGGGCCCTGCTGACCTGACAACATTGAACTATGTACATGTCCAGAAGGACCGCACCTACCCTTTCACCGATATCAAAACCATTTAGGCAGCCAGCGCTTGAGCGCTGCTAGGCCGCATCAGGATAAGCGCGCCGTCTCGCGGTCTTAAGCCGGCAGGTATCTCGCGACATAAAAGACACCACTAAAAGCCATGCCAATCACCGCAGTCAAACAGGTGATCTTTTTTTACATGCAAAAATTGATTTCGCGATGAGTCGTCTTGGAGAGTTTGATCTCCATAATCGTCAAATAGATCACTTTAAGCTGAATTTTTGAGCGCGAATGTATTGGCCAAAATCTGCGCGTTCTGGCATTGAATAATGCCGTGCTTTATCTTCAGACCAGCCATTAAAGTCAGCATCGGGATACAACGAGGCATAGCGCTGCTTTCGTAAAGGAAAGCTCGAGTGTCGGCGTTGGTCATAGGCATCGACTTGATCACGCACGTTTGAATCGTCGAATCCATCCGTGTGCACGGTGACGCTCAATGGGAGTCGAGGAATAATTCTCCCCTTTTCAACCGGATAGCCCACGCACAAACCGGCGACTGGAAACACCGCCTCGGGCAAACCAAGAATTTCACTGGTCTGGCGAGAATGATTGCGGACCGCACTGATCGGCACTGTGCCCAAGCCAACGTTCTCGGCAGCACGAATAAAGTTTGCAAGCACTAAGCCTGCATCCACCGCGGCATTCATGAAGTGGTCAAGATGCTCGTTGACAAAGGGTTTGCCGCGCCACTGCCCGATCTGACGAATCCGCCGATTGTTGCCACAGAACACCAACACGACGGGTGCACTATTGATCCACGGCATATCCGGGATCAAATCTGCAATCGCCTTGATTTTGTCGCGATCAACAACATGAATAATATCGGCTTGCTGCAAATCAGATTTTGACGGAGCAGACATTGCACAGGCGAACAAGAGCTTTAATAATTCGGGCTCAATTGCTTGTTCTGTCCAGCGACGATGCGAACTACGCGTGAGCATGCGCAAAAGTTCTGCGGCATGCGGCACGCTCTTGG
>CAIYCP010000663.1 GCA_903924715.1 uncultured beta proteobacterium | reverse complement strand
GGCTTGGGGGTTGGGACCGCCCTCGTAGTGAAGGCTCTCGGGCTTGCCGACCATGAAGGCATCGACCGCTAGGCGCGCGCCGTTTTCGTTATCTTTACCCAAGTGCGCAATGGCGCCGGTCAGTGGGCCGACATGCCCAATCTTAACCACTTGCTGGGCGTTGACTTGCGCACCTGCAGCCATGATTGCAAATGCCGCTGCAAGCGGTAGTGCTTTAACGAGTGTGCTGTGTTTCATCAGTAATCTCCTGAGGGACGTCGATATGCCAAAAGGTGAACGGGCTTGCTGTGCTGATCTTACCGTTTCTGTGAAGCGATGGCGCATCAAAAACTAAAAAATGAAAAAAGTTTTGTTACTAGGTTTTACTTGGGCTCGTCAACGGTGCATGGGTTGTCGGATGCACCGTTCTATGCCTGCTTGTTGTGCAGACTTAGTGCGTTGTGGTGGCGTGTTCGCCTGCAATTTTTCCAAACACGGCGCCACGCATCACCGAGGTGGCGCCGGTATACACCTGATGATAAAGCCCAGTGGCTTCGCCGGCGGCGTAAAGGCCTGGGATCGCTCGGCCATCACTATCGACGACCTGACTATCTTTGTTGATTTTGATGCCGCCATAGGTAAAACAAATGCCCGGGATAATTGGGTAAGCCATGAAAGGACCTTGATCAATCGGGCGCGACCAGTTTGATTTTGGGATCTCGAGGTTGTTGGTGGCCAAGCCATCGAGTTCAAACGGTAGAAATTTGCCTGACGGGCAACTTTGGTTATAGGCCGAGACGGTTGCAGCCAGCGCTGCAGCAGGTAGGCCGCAGGCCTGCGCCAGCTCGTTCAAGGTATTGCCTTGAATCACAGGTTGATCGGTGCGGATACTTTTTTTCCAGTTTGGGACGTCGTGGATGCGCTGGTCAAAAATGACGTAACAGATTCCATCGGGTTGTTCTCCGATCGCGCGCGAGATGTGGTCGTAATTGACGTCGACTAAGCCCGGCGCTTCATCCAGAAACCGTTTGCCGTGCTTGTTCACCAAAATCCCGTAGGTGAAGTTCATGACCAAGGCTTCAGTCGCACCCGAGCGCGGGTCAAGAGGCTCAGCATGGTACGAGCCAAAATCGCCGGCCGGTGCAGCGCCCGCGGCCAGTGCCATGCGAATGCCTTCGCCCTTGTTGTAGTAGCCCCCTTTGGCCACGGGGCGTACAAACTTGGCGGCTTGCCCAAGGTACTGGGTCAGCATCTCAGGGTTACCTTGGAAACCGCCCGAGGCGATCACCACAGCTTTGCCATGCAGCAACAGCTCGTGCCCTGTGCCATCAGCGGTGATAACCGTAGATACTTCGCCCTGACGCCTGAACGCGCGCGCGGTGGTTTCATAGAGGCAGGTCACCCCTTTTTGCAACGCGTAGGCGCGCAGCGCTTCGATCATGGCGAGGCCGCCACCCACCGGCATTAACCGCGGTGCCGCGGCGGTTAAAAAATAAGTGGGCAAGAAATCAAATTTGATCCCGTATTGCTTGAGCCAGGCGACTGTGGGGCCCGCCATGTTTGCGAGTGTCGAGACGATTTCAGGGTCTGGCATGCCATGGGCTTTGACATACGGGGGCCATTGTTCGTACGGGGCACTGGCGGCTTCAATGATATTGGGATCAAGGTGATAGCCTGCATTTGAGACCAGACGCTCTTCAAAGTCGTCGCTGACTTCGCTTTCGCTTTTCATCCGAAAATAGGACTCGGTCCAGCGTGTATTGCCGCCGTAGTCGGGCTCGGGCGCGCGTTCGATGACCACGACCTTG
>CAIYCP010000662.1 GCA_903924715.1 uncultured beta proteobacterium | reverse complement strand
ATGAAAAGGTAATTTTTTAAGAAGCGTTTGTTTCTCAACCCCCACTGGTGCGCACGTTTGGGTGAGCGTCAGGGTGCACTCTTGTAGTTGTTCGTCAAACGTCAATGAGACCGCAACTTTGGGTGTTCCGGCCTGCGAGTACCAACGCCTAAAAGTCGCCAGACTTAATTGAGGGTCGTTTTTATGCTGCTGATAGGCCCACTGCATGGCGTCAACAAAGTCGTCGCACGTGACCGCCTGGCCATCGTGACGTCGAAAGTATTCATCCATTCCGGCGCGAAAGGCCTGTTCGCCGAGCAACGTGTGCATCATCCGAATGACTTCAGCGCCTTTTTCATAGACGGTCGACGTATAAAAGTTACCAATTTCTTGGTAGCTTTCAGGGCGAATTGGATGCGCCATCGGGCCATTGTCTTCAGGAAACTGTGCTGCTCGCAAGCCCACAACATCGTCAATTCGTTTGATCGCACGTGCGCTGGCTGCTTCACGGGCGCTAAGCCCTTGGGCCATCATGTCTGCCGTAAACTCTTGATCCCTAAAAACCGTTAAGCCTTCTTTTAAACTCAATTGAAACCAATCGCGACAAGTGACTCGGTTGCCGGTCCAGTTATGAAAGTATTCGTGACCGATCACGGCCTCAATGGCCTGATAATTTGCATCGGTTGCAGTGTTTGGATCGGCCAGAACATACGCGGCGTTAAAGACGTTTAAGCCTTTATTTTCCATCGCACCCATATTGAAATCGCGGGCGGCCACAATCATGAAACGGTCGAGATCAAGCTCTAGACCAAAGCGCACTTCGTCCCAGCGTAATGATCGCTCAAGCGATTCGATCGCCCAGCTGGTTTGTGCTTCTGTACCGGGGTCGCTATAAACTTGAAGTAAGACCTCACGGCCGCTAGCTGTGTGCGTACGCTGCTCGCGACAGGCAAAGTCGCCCGCGACCAGGGCAAAGAGGTAGCAAGGCTTGGCGAAGGGATCGTGCCACCTGGCCTCGTGGCGACCCGCATCGAGCGCTTGAGTAGAGACCAGATTGCCGTTTGAAAGTAAAAGCGGATATTGCGCTTGGCTCGCACGCAAAACAACGTCGTAGGTTGACATCACGTCGGGACGATCGGCAAACCAGCAGATTTTTCTAAAGCCTTGTGCCTCGCATTGCGTAAAGAAGCTTGCGCCTGACACGTAGAGGCCCGCCATACTGGTGTTATGGGCGGGCGAACAGGTGCTTTTTATTAAGAGCACGGCCTGCGCTGGCATGTGATGGATGGTGAGCGTTAATTCAGAAAGCGTATATTGCTGGTCGTTTAACAGGACCCCGTTCAGGTGTGCACTGAGCAAGGTCAGCCCTTGCCCGTCTAATACCAAATCGGTTGACGGCGGCAAGTCGGTTCGACGAATGACGGTCAGTTCGGTGCTGACGGTGGTGCACTCGGGTTCAAGCTCAAACTCAAGCGAAATCTTGGGAATTAAAAAGGCGTAGGGCTCGTAATCTTGCCGATGAATGGTGGTTCCGGTGTCAGTGCGCATAAAACGGGGTTCCAATTCTGGCTAGCGTGCATACAGGTTTAAGGCGATCAGCCTCATTGTAGGGGTGTCTGGCAGAAAAAAACTTGAATCTGCCCTATGATAGACAGCGATATGGTGGATTAACTTGAATAAATCGGTGAGACATTAACATGACACAACTTGAAGTGCGTCCGTTATCGAGGGCTGTTGGCGCAGAGATCTTGGGCATTAACTTGCTCGAGCCCGTCAGCGACGAACAAATTGCAGAAATCCGTCGGATCTGGCTGCAAAACGGTGTTGTGTTTTTTCGTGAACAGCCCCTTGAGCCTCAGGCATTTCAAGCGTTCGCACAGCGCTTCGGCGATATTATTGAATACCCGTTTGTCAAAGGTTTGCCAGGTTTCCCACTGAT
>CAIYCP010000661.1 GCA_903924715.1 uncultured beta proteobacterium | reverse complement strand
ATGCTCGGCTGCGGGTCAAATTGCAGGTGGAGCCAATATGATTTTGTTCACTACTGGTAGGGGTTCTATGTTTGGTGCCAAACCTGTTCCTTCTATCAAACTTGCCACCAATACACCCATGTACAACCGACTGACAGAAGACATGGACTTCAACTGCGGTGTTTTATTGGACGGCACTTCCACCATGCCAGAGGTTGCGCAAGGCATTTTTGATTTGATATGCGATGTTGCTTCGGGTAAACCTTCTAAGAGTGAAGAGTTGGGGCTCGGTGACCACGAGTTTGTACCTTGGAATATTGGTGTTGTCAGTTAATTCAAAAATAAGGAATAAAAATGCCCGCCTATTGGTTATCTCGTTGCATCATCAACGACCCCGTCAGTTATAAAAAATACACCGACCAAGTGCCCGCCATCATTGCCAAATATGGTGCAAAAGTACTGGCCCGTGGCGGTAAATACCAAATCATGGAAGGCCCCGAAGATTTCAAGCGTTTCGTAGTGCTTGAGTTCCCAACGTTTGAGTCAGCCGTGAATTGCTTTCAATCAGAAGAATACAAAGCTGCCGCTTCTAATCGAAGAAACGGCGGTGGCATTGTTGAGAATGTGATTGTCGATAGTGGCGAATTTACGAAGTAATTTATCTTTGCGCAGATAAGTTAATTCAGATTTGGAGGCGGAAAAGTGACTGGCTTGGCCCCCTCATACCAAATCTTGTAACGGTGCATCACAGTGCCGAAGTTGTCGGATTGCTCAAAGTGGGTTAGCCAAGTTTGAAGGGCAGTCCAAGCTTGCGTATCGAACCATGCGCGATCGGTGCGTGCAAACTGTCTAACAAACGGGGCAATAGCCGCATCTACCCAAGACCATTTGGCACCCATGAGGAAGGTGGACTGCATTAACTTGGAATTGAGTTGCACTAAATAAACAGAACCTGCTTCACGGTCGGCTAATCCATTAGGCAAGTCGTAGCGATTTGGATATTTGTAACGATCTAAATGGGTTTTGAATGCATCGTCGCACATACGGACAAGTGCGCGTGCTTCTTCATCTAAGGCTTCTTGCCCAGCGGTTGACCAGCCCTCTGGGTCGTTTTGTCCCAAAGCCCAATGCATGATGTCCAAGCTCTGATCAAGCACGCGATCTTTCAGCACGAGTACTGGCACAGTGCCTTTCGGGGAAGCTTCAAGCATGTTGTGCGGTTTATGGGCGAGTGTGATTTCACGTATCTCACAACGAATACCGCTCACAAGTAAAGCAAGTCGCGCGCGCATGGCGTAGGGACAACGCCTGAAAGAATAAAGAACAGGCGCGTCTTGCGGTAGTAGTGCTTTTATTTTTTGCTGCCTTTGTGGAATGCCAATGTGATCACTGTGTCGTGATTTAGCAATTTCCCATTGTTTTTGTCTTTCTCGCGCACTATTTTTTTGTATGTCGGTTGTGTGTGAATGACAGCGAGGGCAGCTTACGCCTAATTCAAAAAAAGGAGACGTTTTGGCGTTTGCGGGTAATGGCTCGCGACAGCATCTGCACAGTTCTTGGTTGCCTTGGTGCAACCCGTGGGTGACAGACACGCGCTCATCGAACACAAAGCATTCGCCCTCCCACAAGCTTTTTTCTGGAGGTACAACTTCAAGGTATTTCAAAATCCCACCTTGGAGGTGGTAGACATCATCAAACCCTTGGGTGCGCATCAAAGCCGTAGATTTCTCGCATCGAATGCCACCGGTACAAAACATAGCCACACGGGGCTTCTTGCCGTTTTTGGCTTCCAATACTTTGGCCTCATTCACCCAATCTGGTAACTGCGAGAAGCTTTGAAGTTTTGGATCGATGGCGCCTTTGAAAGTTCCGATATCTACTTCATAGTGGTTGCGTGTGTCGATAACGACCACGTCGGGTTGGGAAATTAAAGCATTCCAATTTTCTGGCTTGACATAGGTGCCAGCCATGCGCGTAGGACTGATGCCATCGACCCCCATGGTGACGATTTCTTTTTTCAAGCGCACTTTCATGCGATGAAAGGGTGGGGTGTTAGCAAAGGATTCTTTGTGTTCAAGACTAGAAAATTTTGAATCTTGACGTAAGTAGCCAAGTACAGCATGGACATGGTCAGCTTCCACCGAGAAGAGCGCATGGTCGAACTTGTGCAGGTACTCGGCGGCCAGCCGCTTGCTGTTGATGACCTGCTGATAGTTCGGAATCTGATGGTACAGCGCCGTCTCATTCTCCAGGTACACGCCCATGCCAGTCTTCAGGTACTT
>CAIYCP010000660.1 GCA_903924715.1 uncultured beta proteobacterium | reverse complement strand
CTGGCCTCGGCCTGAAGGAAGCCAAGGATCTGGTCGATGCCACTCCGAAGCCCGTCAAGGATGGGATGACCAAGGTTGACGCCGAAGCCGCAAAGAAGAAGCTCGAAGAAGCCGGCGCCAAGGCCGAACTTAAGTAAGCCCTTCAGTACCCGCCCGGGAAAGCAGATGTTTTGCCTTCCCGGGCTTTTGCGCTTTCAGAAAACCCCTCTTTTGGGGTGATGCAACCAGCCGGCAGCAACGGCAAATCGCACTGCGCCTGGATCGTCGGGTTTTCTGAAGTCGTTTGTATTACCGCAGCAAATTGCAGTACCGCCAGTTCCAGCAGTCTTATCCCATGGTCGTGGTTAACGGCCTATGTAACCTCGAGTCGGAGTGCTCATGCCTTACTCGTTTACCGAAAAAAAGCGCATCCGTAAAAGCTTCGCCAAGCGTGAGGACGTTCAAGACGTTCCTTTTCTGCTTGCGACACAGCTTCAATCATACCTAACCTTTTTGCAAGCTGAGGTCACACCCTCTGCGCGCAACGAGCAAGGGTTGCAAGCGGCCTTTAGTTCAATTTTTCCGATCGTCAGCCATAACCATATGGCACGACTCGAGTTCGTCAGCTACGGCTTAGGCGAACCTGTGTTTGACGTGAAAGAGTGTCAGTTACGTGGCCTCACCTATGCTTCACCATTGCGTGCCAAAGTACGCCTGGTGTTGCTTGATCGTGAGATCTCCAAGCCGACCGTTAAAGAAGTTAAAGAGCAAGAAGTGTACATGGGCGAAATTCCGCTCATGACCAGCACAGGCTCTTTTGTGATCAATGGTACCGAGCGCGTTATCGTGTCTCAGTTGCATCGTTCGCCTGGCGTGTTTTTTGAACACGATCGTGGCAAAACGCATAGCTCTGGCAAGCTGTTGTTTTCAGCGCGCGTGATTCCTTACCGCGGCTCGTGGCTTGATTTCGAATTCGATCCTAAAGACGTATTGTTTTTTAGAGTTGACCGTCGGCGCAAAATGCCCGTCACGATTCTTCTCAAAGCAATCGGTCTGTCGATTGAGGCGATCTTGTCGCAGTTCTTTGTGTTCGATCAATTCGAACTACAAAACGAAGGCGCAATGATGGAGTTCATCGGCGATCGCTGGAAAGGCGAGATGGCGCGTTTTGATATTACGGATCGCGGCGGCAAAGTGCTTGTTGAAAAAGACAAGCGCGTCAATGCCAAGCATTTGCGTGATATCGCAGCTGCCAAAATTCAGCGAATTTCGGTTCCTGAAGATTTCCTGATCGGACGTGTACTGGCAACCAATATCGTTGACGCTGATACCGGTGAGTTAATCGCTGCAGCCAATGACGAGATCACTGAAGGTGTATTGAGTGCGCTGCGCATCGCGGGCGTGACCAATATCCAAACGCTTTATACAAATGATCTGGATTGTGGCCCCTACATTTCGCAAACCTTGCGTGTAGACGAGACGGCAGACCAAATGGCTGCACGCGTCGCGATCTATCGCATGATGCGTCCTGGTGAGCCACCAACAGAAGATGCGGTCGAGGCATTGTTTCAACGCTTGTTCTATAGCGAAGATACCTACGACTTGTCACGCGTTGGTCGTATGAAAGTCAACAGCCGCCTTGGCCGTGGTGATGACATCACCGGCGCCATGACGCTGACCAACGACGACATCCTCAAAGCGATTCAAATCCTCGTTGAGTTGCGTAACGGTCGCGGCCAGATCGATGACATCGATCACTGAGGTAATCGCCGCGTTCGTTGTGTGGGTGAGCTTGCTGAGAATCAATTCCGCGCTGGTTTAGTACGCGTTGAGCGTGCAGTGAAAGAACGTTTGGGTCAAGCTGAAACTGAAAACTTGATGCCACACGATTTGATCAACTCCAAGCCTATTTCGGCAGCGATCAAAGAGTTCTTTGGCTCAAGCCAATTGTCGCAATTTATGGATCAAACCAATCCTCTGTCTGAGATCACGCACAAGCGTCGTGTCTCTGCGCTAGGACCTGGCGGTTTGACCCGTGAGCGTGCAGGCTTTGAAGTTCGAGACGTGCATCCAACGCATTACGGGCGAGTTTGTCCAATCGAAACACCAGAAGGCCCGAACATCGGTCTGATTAATTCGATGGCACTTTATGCTCGTTTGAACGAATACGGCTTTCTTGAAACGCCCTATCGCAAGGCTGAGAATGGTGTGGTGACCGATCAGATCGAGTATTTGTCTGCGATTGCTGAAGGCACCTACATCATCGCTCAGGCAAATGCCGAGCTAAGCGAAACGGGCAAGTTTACCGATGACCTCGTTGCATGCCGTCAAGCGGGCGAAACGCTGCTGACTGCACCTGCAAATGTGCATTACATGGATGTGGCACCGTCGCAGATCGTGTCGGTTGCAGCGTCGTTGATCCCGTTCCTTGAGCACGATGATGCAAACCGTGCGTTGATGGGTGCCAACATGCAACGACAAGCTGTACCGTGCTTGCGCCCTGAGAAATCAGTGGTGGGTACAGGTATCGAGCGAACCGTTGCCGTTGACTCGGGTACAACCGTTCAAGCGTTGCGTGGTGGCATTGTCGACCACGTTGATGCTGACCGTATTGTGATTCGTGTAAACGATGAAGAAAACGTTGCGGGTGAAGTCGGTGTTGATATTTACAACCTGATTAAGTACACACGTTCAAACCAAAACACCAACATCAATCAACGCCCAATCGTGCGTCGCGGTGACCGCGTCGTCACGGGTGACGTATTGGCTGATGGCGCGTCGACCGACTTAGGTGAATTGGCGCTTGGTCAGAATATGCTGATCGCCTTTATGCCTTGGAACGGTTACATCTTCGAAGATTCGATTTTGATTTCTGAGAAAGTTGTTGCAGACGACCGCTACACTTCGATTCATATCGAAGAGCTTACGGTTGTTGCACGTGACACCAAACTTGGCCCTGAAGAGATTACGCGCGACATCAGCAATTT
>CAIYCP010000659.1 GCA_903924715.1 uncultured beta proteobacterium | reverse complement strand
TGAAAGAAACCTAAGCCTCTGACTGAAGCACAGCGAGAACGGGCGATTGTTTTTGTTGTGCGTGCGTCTCAATTCAGACTAAGGATAGCAGCGGCGCTTTGTAGTGCGTCAACACTGACATCACCGGAAGGTCCGTTGCGTTACCCGCGTTGACGCTTGGCAAATGGTTCTAGCTTCAACGATGGGCATTGATGTCATCACGCGTTTGCCGCGCCACTGCCGCTGCCGCTTCGGTCCAGTGACCTTTGCCCTTCGCGTACAAAATCGCGCGTGACGAATTAATCATCATCCCGGTTTTTTGCGTATTGCAGCCTGCCGTACAGGTTGCCGCAATGTCACCTCCTTGCGCACCAATGCCCGGCACCAACAAGGGCACACTATCGCCTACCGCCTTGCGTACCGCTGCCAATTCATTCGGAAACGTCGCGCCAACGACTAAGCCACATTGCCCTGTTTTATTCCATTTATTGGCGACCAAGTCAGCCACACGCAAATACAGTGGCACGCCGTCAGTGACTAAAAACTGCAGGTCAGAACCACCTGGGTTTGAGGTGCGGCACAGCACGATCACGCCGCGATCTTCCCATTCAAGATAGGGTTCAACCGAATCGCCCCCTAGGTACGGGCTTACGGTGACAGCATCGGCCTGATACCGACCAAAGACCTCTTGCGCATACTGCGTGGCTGTCGCACCAATGTCGCCACGCTTGGCGTCAAGCACCAAGGGCAAATGAGGATATTTTTCGCGAATATAAGCACACAGATCTTCAAGCTGCCCCTCGGCGCGCGCAGCTGCGAAATACGCAATCTGGGGCTTAAAGCCACACACAAAGGGTGCGGTCGCGTCGACGATTTGGCGGCAAAACTCAAAAATCGCAGTTGGTTTGCCCTGCAATTCTGCCGGTAAACGCGGTAAGTCGGGGTCAAGTCCCACCATCAAAAGTGATTGCGATGAGCCCCAGGCGGCATTGAGTTTTTGAATAAAAGACATGTATGTAAGGGCAAGTAAAGAGATCGGATACCGCTATTGTGTCAGATTAAAGCAAGCCAACGGTTTGCAAACAGCACGAACCAGACCATTGTGCAGAGCAGCAGGCTTAAAAACACCGCCGCGCTACCTAAGTCTTTGGCGCGACCAATGAGCTGATTGGTTTCAAGAGATACGGCGTCGGCCACTGCCTCAATTGCCGAGTTTAAGAGCTCAACAATCAGCACTAAGATCAGCGAACCAACGAGCAGCAGAATTTGGCCCGCATTTTGCCCGACCCAGAACGCGGCAGGCGTCAGGATTGCCGCGAGCAAGAGTTCTTGCCTAAAGGCAGATTCGTAGCGCAGTGCAGCAACCAACCCTTGCATCGAATAACGCACTGCGTTGGCGACTCGCTTGAGGCCGCCGGTGCTTTTATAAGGCGAAGGATGTGGGGCCATGTTCTCAAACTTGGTTTATCGTATGGGGTAGAAGGATCCCACTAAAGCTAAAAGGAAGATAGCACACCATGCCAATGCTCAATGTACAAATTATGCAGGGTTACAACTCAGCACAAAAAACAGACTTATTAAAAAAGCTCACCCAGTCTGTGGTCGACAGCGTCAGCGCCCCTTTGTCGTCCGTGCGTGTAGTGCTGCAAGAGATCGCGCCTGAAAATGTGATTGTGGCCGGCGAAATCGGTCACGAAATGGTCATGATCACGGTGGGCCTGATTCACGGGCGTACAGATGAACTGAAGTCGACGCTGATCGCTGCCATGGCCAACGCGGTTGAAGCGTCGATCGGTGTGACGAGTCAAAACGTGCGCTCGATCTTGTTTGATCTGCCAACGACTGACGTAGGCGTGGCCGGTGGGCGCACCGCAAAAGCGGCCGGGAGATAAGCGCGATGTCTTCAGTTTTATTTTACGAACAAGACGATTTGGGAGTGGTGACACTCACGCTTAACCACCCTGAAACGCGCAACGCTTTAACGGGTACGGGCATCGTTGAGGCGATGCTTGAGGCCTGTCATCGCATTGAATGCGACCCCTCAGTGCGTGCTGTGGTGATCACGGCCACGGGCACTATTTTTTCGTCGGGCGGCAAAATCGACGAAATGCAGCGCCAGATCGGCCCAGAGTTTGGTAGCGAAGTGTTGCGCCAAGAGTATCGGCATGGCATTCAACGTTTGCCGCTGGCGATTCATCAGCTTGAAGTCCCAACGATTGCTGCAGTCAATGGCCCGGCCATTGGCGCGGGCTTTGACTTAACCTGCATGTGCGATCTGCGCATTGCCACCGATACAGCGACCTTTGCTGAAAGTTTTGTAAAAGTCGGAATCGTGGCAGGTGACGGTGGTGCTTGGTTTTTGCCACGCGTAATCGGCATGGCACGCGCAGCTGAGATGTCGTTTACGGGTGAACCCATTGACGCCCAAACGGCGTTGAGCTGGGGGCTAGTGTCGCGTGTGGTACCAGCCGCAGACTTGTTGAGCACGGCGCATACGCTTGCGCGCAAGATGGCGGTGAACTCACCTTCAGTGATGCGGATGACCAAGCGATTGTTGCGTGAAAGCCAGACGTCTTCGCTTTCAAACTTGCTTGAGTTGTCGGCAGCTTATCAGGCTATCGCACACAAAACGCCCGAGCATGCGGTGATTATCAAAGACTTTATGGATAAAAAGGCGGCTCGAAAGGCGCAGAAAGGCTAGGGGTGCGTTGAAAACGCCATCGCGGCTCCTATAGGTGGTTGACATGCTCTGCGTCCGCTAGGGCAGCGAGGGTGTCAATCACTCGGTCAACCGCACATCTAACAGATCACGTAGCCAGTCGCCTAACAACTGAACAACGAAGGTGATTAACAAGATAACTGTCGCGGGTACGACGGCCACCCACCACGAAAGTATCAGATGATCACGTCCATCGCCCACCATACGTCCAAGAGAAGCAGTGGGCGGTTGTACCCCTAGCCCTAAAAACGACAGCGATGATTCAAGTAGCAAAATCGACGGAAAATTTAAGGTGAGCAGCACCAGTAGGGTCGAAGAGATATTGGGTAAGACGTGGCGAAAGGCAATCCAGGTCTCGGACGCGCCAAACAGTCGACTCACCTCAATATAGGGTTGCTCTCGCACCTGTAGCACCTGGCCTCGCACGATGCGCGCATAGGTCTCCCAGCGAGCCAGGCCGATTAAGGCAATTAGCACAGGGATATCTGAACCAAACAGGGCGATACCGACCAAGACCAGCAGCAAAAAAGGCACTGCAATAAAAATATCAGCGACCATCATTACCAACCGGTCGACCCACCCCCCCACTAATCCAGCGACTAAGCCGGCTACGGTGCCAAGCACCGAACTCGCCAACAATCCCATTATGGCAATCCCCACGCTGACACGCATCCCGTGCAGACAGCGTGACAACAAATCGCGACCTAGTTGGTCTGTCCCTAGCCAATGTGTGCCGTCAAACCCCTCTACGAAAACTGGAGGCTTAAGTTTTTCGAGGATACTCGTTGCGATGGGATCGTAGGGCGCAAGCCAGGGCGCGAAGATTGCACCCAGAGCTAGCAACAAGCCAACTCCGACACACAAGTAGCGCGTGACGGACATTACGTGTTGACTCGCACGCGTGGGTCAACCACCACGTATAGCAAATCGACCAACAAATTTACAGATACGACGATGCAGGCGTAAGCAATTACCCCAAATTGTAAAACCGGGAAGTCACGCCGCGACACCGAGCCCGTCAAGATTTTTCCAACGCCCGGCCAAGAAAATACGGTCTCAACGATTAACGAACCGTTCAGTAAACCGGCAACTTCTAACCCAAGTACCGTGATCAAAGGGAGTATCGCGTTGCGCATCGCATGCATACCCACCACACGAAATTCGGGTACACCTTTTGCCCTAGCCGTACGTACGTAGTCTTGTCGTAAAACGTCTAACAGAGCATTACGCATATAACGGGCATTGACCGCCATTAAAGGTAACGCAAGCGTGATCGCGGGCAAAACATAGTGCGCTGGCGTGCTTGCACCGGTACTGGGCAACCAATTCAAGTAATAGCCAAATACCAAAATCAGCATAATCGCAATAATAAAGTGCGGCACTGCATAACCAAAAAACGTAATCCCCATGGCTAAACGTGCACCGAGCCCGCCTCGGCCCACTGCACTCAATATGCCGAGTGGCACCCCAACCAGCGTTCCTAACGCGAAGGCAAGTGCAGCAAGTTGCAAGCTTGCGCCCAAGCGCTCTGCATAGACAGTCACCACAGGTCGTCGTTCGACCAAGCTCATACCGAAATCACCGCGCCCCAGGTTACGCAGATAAAGGGCAAATTGTTCGGGCAATGGGCGATCAAGCCCCCATTCGCGCTCAAGCTCAGCAATTTGTTCGATTGTGGCGCCATCACCGTAAAGCAGATCGACCGGCGAACCCGTCAGGCGTACTGCGGCAAAACAGCCTGCCAATACAAAAAATAGCGTGAGCGCGGCCCAGCCCGCACGCCGCAATAAGAGTCGGGTCACGGGTTAAGGCAGTTTGAGAGTTTGGCGCCCAAGCGACCAGCGCAATAGCGCGCACAACGCATAGAGACTAGCGTCCCTTGACCGAAATCTGGCCTGCGCGAAAGGTCAGCTCGTAGGGGCGCTGGGCAGTTGGGATGCGCCACTCAAGATCGTCTCGCATGGCATAGCCCTCATAGGGCTGATACAGCATAATCCAACCACTTTCAGCGTCAGCCATTTCTAACAATTTACGGTAGGCGCTTTGCCGTTCAGCTGGGTCAGTCGCAAAGCGCGCTTGAGCATAGGTGGCACCCCAGGCGGGATTTGAGGGCTTCCAGAGGCCTCGTTGCGTCACCCAAGAGTTCGCAGACCAGTGCGTATCAAAGACACCCATCGGATCGGGGTAATACAGGGGGTTAGACCAGGGTCGCATCTGAACATTTGTGTGATCGCTGGTACCGAAGAAGGCTTCACTTTGCTTGAGTTTGACGTTTATACCGACCTTCTTCCACATATCCGCAACGGCTTGAGCGCCCAAGTCACCATAAAGATAGTATTCAGGAAAAAATACGATCTCGATTGGCTCGCCTTTATAGCCAGCCTTCTTGAGCAACTCTTTGGCCTCTTGAGGATCGTAGCGATAAAAGTTCAACTCTGGCATGAACAGCGGCTCGCCATACTCGGCAAACTGATGCGCTTTCGGCGCTTTTCCTCGACCGGCCCACAAGGCCTTGACCAGCATCTCGCGGT
>CAIYCP010000658.1 GCA_903924715.1 uncultured beta proteobacterium | reverse complement strand
GTGGGACGATTATGAATCAGCGGCACTGTGGCGCGATAGTTTGTTTGGATCGCAACCCGCTCAATCTGCTCAAACTTAAAAGGCGTTTCTTTAAGCATATCAAGCAAACCATCAATCGTTCGATGCGTGGCGTAGCATAAGGGGTACTTTTTAACTTCAATGCCACTGCGTTCAATTTCAAGCGGCAAATGACCGAGTTGATTCAACTCTGCATGAAGATCCATCTTGTCTGCATACAAGGTGCTGTAGCCTTGGTCGCCATCCAGCGCTTTGGCCGATGCATCAAACCCAAGCTTCGCTAACATTACCGCACGCAAAGCGACTGCATTTGCTTGACCCGCCTGAAAGGGTTTCGACATCGTGCCAAAGTTTTGTCGTGTTCCTGCAATTTGCGAGACGGTGATCCCCAATGCATTCACGATCTGAGCGTGATTCAACTTCAATAAATGTGCGCAGGCCACCGTTGCACCGAAGGTCGCGATCGAGGCCGTTGAATGCCAGCCTTTTGCATATTGCTCATCCACAATGGCACGTGCCAAGCGTAAGGCCACTTCAAAACCCGCGACATATGCATTAATAATATCGCGCCCTTGCGAGCCTAGCGATTCACCCAAGGCAATCACTGCCGGCAAAATCGCCACAGTTGGGTGCCCACGCAAGGGAGACGACACGTCATCAAAATCTAAAGCATGGCCCATTGTGCCGTTGACCAGGGCGGCCATTTCTAACGATAACTTTTGCCCAGTCGCCCACACCGTTGCCATGTGTGGGCCTGTTTGACCATGCGCATACTGCAGACTCAAGCGAGAAGCGGGCTCTTGTACACCGGCGACTGCGCAAACGATCGTGTCATACAACGCGCGTGCAGCTACGTGTCGGCTTGCCTGCGTAATTGTGTTTGGATCAAAGTTCACAACGAATGAAGCAATTTTCTCACTGGCGGTCTGAGTCATGGTGAAATCTCTGGATACGTTGAATTGAAAAATAAAACAAGCAAATTACTGCGCAGTCATTCCGGCTTTTTTTGTTACCGTTGCAAATTTAGTCAGTTCGTTTTGAACAAATAACTGAAATTTTTCAGGGCTTGCCGGAGCCACCGGCTCGGCGCCCAACTCTCGAATCCGAGATTGCACTTCCGGCAACTCGAGCACGGCATTCAGTTCTTGATTTAATCGCTTTAAAACCTCAGCAGGCAGTTTTCCTGAGGCAAACAGCCCGAACCAAGCGCTAATCTCAACACCAACGACCCCTGCTTGTTGCATGGTGAAAATATCGGGCGCGGCCGAAGTACGTACCGACCCCGTCATCGCAAGCGCTTTGAGACGACCCGCCTGCACAGCAGGAAGTGCCGAGGGAATATTTGCAAAAAACATACTCACCTGCCCGCCTAGCACATCAATCACGGCTGGGCCATCACCTTTGTAAGGCACATGTGTGATGTCGATGGCAGCAACACTTTTGAAGAGTTCGCCCGCTAGATGTGGAGAAGAGCCAATTCCCGAGGACGCAAAACTTAACGTACCAGGTTTAGCCTTGGCTAACGCCACGAGCTCAGTCAGTGTATTGACCTTCAGCTCAGACGAGACAATCAGCAACAACGGAACAGTGGCAATCAAACCAACCGGCGTGAAGTCACGAACAGCGTCATAGGGCAACTTAGCGTAAATATTTGGATTAATGCCATGCGTGGCTGAGCTTCCCATCACCATGGTGTGCCCATCTGCAGGCGACTTCGCCACGTACTCAGAGGCAATAATGCCGTTAGCACCCGCTCTATTTTCAACCACAACGGGCTTTCCCAAGCGCTCTGATAA
Organism: uncultured beta proteobacterium; assembly: GCA_903924715.1. Classification (GTDB taxonomy): domain Bacteria; phylum Pseudomonadota; class Gammaproteobacteria; order Burkholderiales; family Burkholderiaceae_B; genus Zwartia. The sequence continues at coordinate 5,456 of CAIYCP010000658.1, read as the reverse complement.
CTTTTGCGCCATCAGACGTGAAAGCAAATCATTGGTTCCGCCCGCAGAGTAGGCTGAAATAATACGCAACTGCCTGTCTGGCACCCAATCGGCCGCGCGACAAGCCTGCAGCAACGTTAACGAGAGCACAAACGCAACGCCAATGCCATGAAGCGCTTGCATAACACCTCGAGTAAACATGCTTTGTCCCTTTGTGCAGACTAGGCGATCGTGACGCACGCTTCGCCCGCTGTTTTATTGATTTATGGGCAATCAGTTTACCGTAGTTGCCTCTTGCGCCCGCCCTCCGCGCAAGCAAACAAAGCTGACAAAGCATTCAAAGCCAATCTTTCTGGCCTCAAGACGAAGATCTCTAGTCACCTAGGCGATTCTTAGGCATACTAGCAGGCTCAGGGACGCATACCAATCGCTGACAAACAAGAGAACAATATGTTTTTATTGCTACGCAAGGCCCATCTTCTGACGCTTGCCACCTTAATTGGCACGTTATTCATCAACTGGGCCCAGGCGCAACCCTATCCCAATCGCGACATCACATTTATCGTCCCTTATGGCCCCGGGGGCTCAACCGATCCCATTTCACGTCAAATTGCCAATCAACTTGAACAGGCTTTTAAGGTAAACGTCAGTGTTGAGAATAAGCCAGGTGGCTCAGCCACGATTGGCACGGCTGTCGTGCTTCGCTCAAAACCTGATGGCTATACGCTTGGCCTCACGTCAAACAGCGTCTTGTCCTACCAACCGCTTGTCAATAAATCAATCGCCTGGAAAAGCCCAGACGATTACCAATCTATCGTCAAGCTCGTGGATTTGCCCGCCATTATTGCGGTGCGGGCAGACTCGCCTATCAAAACCTTTGACGAATTTATGGAGACTGTTCGCAAAAATCCCGGAAAAATTCGTGCGGCCGTTTCTGGTTTTCGAACAACACCCGATCTTGCGATTCAAGAGTTAAACAAGATTGCCGGCGTCAAAATTGCAACAATCCCCTTTACCGGTGGTGGTGGCGAAGCGCTCGTTGCCTTACTAGGCGGCCGAGTTGAGGCAAATGTTGGCTATGCGCCGACCATGCTCGCGCATGCTCAGGCCGGTTCAATACGTGTCATTGCAGCCTTTACCAAAGAAAAATATTTTGCCTTTCCAGAGGCAACCTCGGTCGTACAGGCTGGCTACAACGTGACCTTACCTGCCTCGTATGGCATCGTTGCCCCAAAAGGGATGCCAGCCGACGTTAAAGAGAAAATCATCTCCACTTCGCTCGCAATCGGAAAAAGCCCCGAATTCGCTAAATTTGCTGAAAAACACGGCCTGGTTCTTGACGTCAAAGGACCTCAGGGCATGGATGATGAAATGAACGAATACACCAGGATCTTTCGTGATCTGATCGTTTTTATGGATCAAAAGAAGTAAGCCCTCTGGGTATGCTAAATCCGAACAAGACAGCCCCGTATCGGCTGGTTCGCTCAGCTGCGAGTAAACTACGTGGTTAACTTGAAATAAACCACTGTCAGGACACCCTCAAACTGTCGCATCTTATCGAAACCTCGCCTGTCGTTGCGCCCTTTGATCAAGCACTCACGCCTGAGCAAGAGCATTTCAGCGAGCTTGTCAAACAAGCAGAACGCCTGACCCTAAAAATTAGGGGGTTACGCACCTTAGTCGATCAACACCGTTCGGTTCACCAAACCACGCTAAAGCCTTTGCAGCGGCGTCAGGAAACCCTTCGAAAAAGTATGGTGATCTGGCTAGATCAGCGCGTAGAAAAAGGCGGCCTACCGATCAGACATCAAAAACTGATGCATCGACTGATATGCAAGCTCGCGCTTGATTTCGCCTTAGCGGGCGATCACGACATGCGCGCGCTACATGATGCGCATAGCGATGAATCCTTAGCCGACATCCAGCAAGCCCAAGCGCGAGAAGCGCAAGCCTATTTCGAACAGACAATGGGCCGTGCGCTTGAAGAAGACGAGCCCTTCGAAACCGTTGACGACGTGCTGCATGCCAAATTTGAACAACTGCGCAAACAGGCCGAACAGCGCGAGCGTCAAAAAGAAAAACGCAAAAATCAACGCACAAAAACCGCTAGCCAATTACAAGCTGAACAATTGCTCAACGACGCACAGGGTGCACTGCGTACGATCTATCGGCAGCTGGCCAGCGCGGTACATCCTGATCGCGAACATGATCCTGAAGAACGCGCCCGCAAAACTCAACTGATGAGTGACGCCAACACAGCATACGGTCGTGGTGATCTACTTACTCTGTTACACCTGCAACTTGAAGCCAATCTGACTGAAGCTCAAATTGCCAGCAATCTTGCACACGACAAAATCGTGGCTCTTACCGGGATCATTGCGCAACGCACACAGGGCATTCAGCGTGAGTTACGCGATGTTGAACTCGATGCCATCAGTGAGTTTGGGATGTCCCCTGCTGCAACCGTGAATGAAGCGTCGTTGAGTCGCCATTTAGCAACCGTGCAACGGCGCCTACATTCTGAAATCTCTGCAATCAAAAGTGATTTACTCACGGTACGCGATGATGCGGGTCTTAAGCGGTGGCTCAAAGAACAAGACGCCGAATAGCGCCCTGCTATAAAGGTTAAAGAATCACCTTATTGCCCTAAGGCTCGCTCAATCCGCTGGCGCGCAACGGTAGTTCGAGGCACTTTGAAGTCAAACCAACTGCGCACGTCCTCTTCTAGCCCGAGGCCATGCATATAGTTGTAGATGGCTTTTCTGAGCCCGACGCCCAAGGCAGCGTGATCAACCCCAGTGGGATCAATAAACAGAACATCATTTTTAGCAAAACTTACCGGCGGCAAGGGCTTAAGCGTGACACCATACTCTTGAGGATTAAGCCCTACAGGCGAGTGCACTGTGCATGTAAACCGATGAAAAAATCCACTTTGAATACAGCCATTGGCAAACAATTGACGAACATATTCAAGTGCATCAACCGTATCCTGCACTGTTTGAGTCGGAAATCCGTACATTAAATAAGCATGCACCAAAATACCGGCATCGCTAAAGGCGCGGGTGACGCGCGCGACCTGATCAACTGAGACGCCTTTTTTCATCAAGGTCAACAAGCGATCCGAGGCAACTTCTAAACCACCCGATACGGCGATGCAGCCACTTTGAGCGAGTAGCTCACATAGCGCAGGTGTAAAGGTTTTTTCAAAACGAATATTGCCCCACCACGAAATACCGGTATCTCGTTTAATTAATTCAGTTGCCAGTGCTTTGAGTGATTTAGGGGGAGCGGCTTCATCCACAAAATGAAAACCTGTTTGGCGGGTCTCTTGCACAATCGCGTCAATACGATCAACTAATACCGTCGCTGACGCACTTTCATAGCGACCAATGTAGTCCAGACTCACATCACAGAAACTGCATTTCTTCCAATAGCAGCCGTGTGCGACGGTGAGCTTATTCCAACGACCATCACTCCAGAGACGATGCATGGGATTGAGCATGTCGAGTAACGACAGATAGCGATCTAAAGGCAACCCATCCCAGGTGGGCGTACCCACCTCTTCAAACGGCACCTCAGGCTCGACCATATTGACGTACTGCACGGTCTGCGTTTGGGCATCACGTAAATAGGTACGTACCAGACGTTTCTTAGAACGCTGGCCCTGCAGGTATGCCAAGAGCGACAACAGAGGCCGTTCGCCCGAATCTAGCGTCACATAGTCAAAATAATCGAAGACCCGAGGCTCAGTAAGTTCACGCAGTTCGGTATTCACAAACCCACCGCCCAGCAAGGTCACGATTTTCGGATTAAATGCCTTAACAGTTTGAGCAATACGAAATGCGGCATACACAGAACCTGGAAACGGAACAGAAATGAGCACGACCGTTGGCGTGTGAAGATTCAACGCCTCATGCGTTAAAAGTGCAAGCGTGTCATCAATCAGGTTTCTTGGTGCGGCCAAGGCTTGCGCCAATGATTCAAAACTTGCCTGACTCGCTGCTAACGACTCTGCATAGCGAACAAATTCAAAACGTGAATCGATGGCGTCTCGCAATAAATCTGCCAGATCATTTAGATAAAGCGTCGCGAGGTGTTTGGCCTTGTCATTCAAGCCAAGCGCACCAAACGCCCAGGCTAAGGGATCACCGCCCTCGTCATCAACGTAGACATCCAGGGTCGCAAAGCGTGGCCCTTCTGGCAAATACTGGCGACTGGCAATACGATGCGCAAGTGTTGAGTCATGCCCTTGCAAAAAAGCGATCACAGGTTGAATCGTGGCAAAGTATTGCGCACGCTGCGCCACAAACGCCTTGATGGACTCAGTATGCTGAGCGAGCGGCAAACGCTCGACGACGCCCGCCACCTCGGCGAGCCCCGTGCGCGATAACAGCCGCAGCACCAGTGCCAAGGCCAGATCCTCTTGCACTGCCTCAAAGCCACGCGAACGCAAAAAACCCGTCAGATACGCCGTTGACGGATAAGGAGTGTTGAGTTGTGTCATTGGCGGAATGAGCGACAACACTCGAATTGGAAAATCAGGACTCGCTGACGTCAAGACACAGGCCTGCAGATCGGGTGGAAATTAGATTAGATTTTCAGAAGTATAGTCTTCACGCGGATCTCTTCCGGACGCTGCATTCGATTTGCTAGCCAAAGGCTCAGGCACAGATAGAAATACTGTTTTAAGCTAGACTCTAAATAACGACAAAATGACCTCTTTTATGACTCAATCAGCCAAATTATCGCAAAGCGAACTCGATCAACTGCTTGGCTTTGTCAGTGACGAAGATCAGCCTATTGCTTACATGCAGCGCACCCGCGATTGGTATCTAACCTTAGGCTACGGCAATCCCTATCGCTGGGCTCATTTTGCAGACGCGCCGTTTACCCCGTTACGAAAAGCCATCAAAGACACTTGTGTCACGATCGTGACAACAGCCGCACCCTACCACCCTGACAAAGGAAATCAAGGGCCGGGCTCAACTTACAATTCAGCGGCCAAGTTTTTTACGGTTTATTCAGGCGACACCAGCAAAGATCATGATTTGCGGGTATCGCACGTTGCGGTTGATCGCAAACATACAAGTATGAAAGACGCGAACACTTGGTTTGCCTTGCCCATGCTACGCGAACTGGCTCGCGAAAAAATTATCGGAAAGCTCGCGCCTTTTTTTTATGGCGCCCCGACAAATCGAAGCCAACGCCACACGATTGAGGTTGATGCGCCTGAGATTCTGAAGCGTTGCCGCGCGGATGGTGTAGAGGCAGTTATCTTGATTCCGAACTGCCCTGTTTGTCATCAAACCCTCAGCCTAATCGCCCGTCACCTTGAAGCCAACGGGATCGCAACGGTGTTAATGGGCTGTGCCAAGGATATCGTCGAGCATTGCGGCGTACCAAGATTTTTATTTAGCGATTTTCCGCTTGGCAATGCCGCTGGCAAACCGCATGATCCAGTCTCGCAACGTCAAACC
>CAIYCP010000657.1 GCA_903924715.1 uncultured beta proteobacterium | reverse complement strand
GTCATGGCGCAATTTGCTATCTCGACGAGCTCGTTGAGGCACGCCAAGATACGACGGTGGTTATTCATCCCTTAACCGACTCGCGGCGAGTTTTGCCTCTTGATAAAAAAGGCGAACTGTTGCACGCCCATCCAGACTTTCAATTGGTGATGTCTTACAACCCCGGCTATCAGGGGCTGAGCAAGGATATGAAATCCTCGACCCGGCAACGCTTTGTTGCCTTGGCCTTTGATTACCCTGCGACGGCACAAGAGATCAAGATCCTTTCTTGCGAGACTGGGTTGCCTGAGGCCATCGCTCAGAAACTAGTCAGTATCGCGCAGCAATCGCGCGCACTGTCGCAGCGTGGTTTGGCCGAAGGTGTATCCACAAGGATGTTGAGTCACGCGGCAACGCTGATCCAGCAAGGCGCGTCGGTGCGCGCGAGCTGTGAGTTGGCTTTGGTCAACCCCTTGACCGATGACCTTGACGTGTTGCGTGCTGTGCGGGCGTTGGTCGATGCGCAGCTTGGATGACTACCCACATTGCTGAACAAATAGCGGGTTCGTTACGTCTCGTACTTTGTGCTTTGGCGCAAAAAAATATTGCAATCGAAATCGCGTCGCAAGCTGGCTTGCGACGCCCCGACCTAGATTTGCCTCAAACTCGAACGGTGCTGACTGCCACGCGTGTCTGGCTTCCGGCCATCATACCTCTTGCGCAAGGTGCCCAAGAGCATGATGAACTTCAACTAGCGCGCGTGGCCCACGCAGCCGCGCATTTTTTGTATAGCCAAGCGGGTCGCTCAACCGAGGGATTAAAACCAATGGGTGTGGCTGTTGTGTCTGCCTTTGAGGATGTGCGAGTCGATCGCTTATTGTGTGCAAGGTATCCAGGGATTCGGTTCTGGTTTGCGCGCAGTGCTCAAACGCACAGGCAAAGTGCTTCGGGCTATTTCTCGTCTTTGATAGAGGCACTCACGACTGCGCTAGTGCAGGGCCCAACTGGGCAAGAGCCCTATTGGGTGAGTAAGGCATACAGACTTTTTTTTGCACATGAAAAGCAGTACGGGCTGGAAGACTATGATGGTTTTCGTCGCATTGCGTCGATCATGGCCAATGATCTTGGGCAGATGCGCGTACAGTTCAATCCGCAGCAATATATCGTGCCTCTGGCGTATCACGATGATCATTCTTACCTTTGGAACTTTGAGCAAACAGGTTCGCAGTCAGAACTTAAGCAGAGTATTGCCGCGCAGCTAACTGCTGCACCGAGTGAACAGAACGATTCAAACGGGCCGCAGCCAAAGGCGAGTCACGCTATGGGTTCAGACTCAGCGCAACTTCAGTCGGTTGACGCCACTGCCTCTGTGGCTCAAGGTTCAGAGGCAGCCGCATTGGTCGCGGGCCGCTCAATATTTCTGTATCCAGAATGGAATCAGCGCGCTCGCGTGCTACGTGAGAACTGGTGTACGGTCATCGACGATGCCGCCTATCCTTCGGAGGGTCAAGAAGAGGCGTGCCCCCTGACTGAGAGCTTTCACCCGAAGCCTCTCAGCTTATGGCTGTCGGCCTCAGAGCGGGCTCAGATGCAACGACGACAGTGGCAAGGTCATGAACTTGATATGGATGCCTTGATCGACTATCGAGGCTCGCAGCGACGAGATGGTGGCACAGACCCCCGCGTCTTTCTGAACCCGCGCCTGCGCACCAGCACCTTAAGCATATTGCTGCTGATGGATCTGTCTGCTTCGGCAGCGGATGCGGTAGGCGACGCTCAGATTTCAATGCTTGCGTTACAAAAAAAGGCGGCGCTTGACCTTGCTCGTGCTGCTCGTGCACGCCACGATCGTGTCGCGATCCATGGTTTTAGTTCGAATACGCGCCACGCAGTAAATTACCACCGATTTTTAGAGTTCGATCAACCGCTTTCAGCGTCCGTGTTTGCACGTGTTGCGCAGGCGCGGGCTGAATATTCAACTCGCCTGGGTGCTGCCTTGAGACATGCGACGCTAGCCGCAGAGCAAGAAACGGCTGAGAGACGCGTAGTGATTGTGCTGACTGATGGTGCGCCATCTGACATTGATGTCTTTGAGCCTAACTATTTGATCGCAGACGCGGCGAGAGCGGTCGGTGAGGCGCGCGCCACCGGAGTGCAGGTCTATGGTTTAGTAATGGATGCTCAGGCTAGACCTTATGCTGAGGCGGTATACGGATTACGTGCCAAACAGATTCTTGAATATCCCGAAGCCTTACCGCGCTATTTGTCGTTGCTGTATCAACAGCTCAGGCAGTAACACCGGTCTATGCTACGCTCGTTAGACGTTTCTGACAGAATAATCAAGTATGTAAAAGCAACTACAACAACAGAGGTAAACCTAGTATGCCTGTCCAAGACTTCATCCTAACCCTAGCCTGTCCTGACCGCACGGGGATCGTTTATCACGTGAGCGGTTTGCTGCTGAAGCATCAAGGTAACATCATTGACGCTCAACAGTTTGGCGACGCAGAGACAGGTCAATTTTTTTTGCGCGTGCACTTTGCCCTTCCTGATGGTGTTGGCATCGAACAAGTCAAAACTGACTTTGTGATTTTGGCGCCCCAGTTTCAAATGAACTGGAACATCTATGACGCGCGAAAAAAAGCACGCTTACTGATTTTGGTCAGTAAGCAAGGTCACTGCTTGAATGATCTGCTTTTTAGAGTGCACTCAAAACAAGTGAACGCCGAAATCGTAGGGATTGTGTCTAACCACCAAGACTATACGCAGATGGCAAAATCTTACGAAATCCCTTTTCATTATTTGCCGGTCACCCCTGAAACTAAGGTCTCGCAAGAGGCCGCTGTTATGGCAATCGTTAACCGCGAAGAAATCGACTTAGTAGTGCTTGCTCGCTATATGCAAATCTTGTCGCCCGAGCTCTGCTCTTCCTTGCAAGGAAGAGCGATCAACATCCATCACAGTTTTTTACCAAGCTTCAAGGGCGCGCGACCTTACTATCAGGCGCACGCGCGTGGCGTTAAGATTATTGGGGCAACGGCACATTACGTTACGCACGATCTTGACGAGGGGCCAATCATCGAACAAGACGTTCAGCGTGTTGATCACACCATGAATGCGCAGGATTTGACACAGGTTGGTAGCGACATTGAATCACGGGTTCTATCGCGAGCTGTTTCTAGCCATGTCGAACACAGAATTTTAGTCAACGGCAGTAAAACGGTCGTGTTCCGATAAAATTTAATCACGCTCTCGAGCCAGAGCCTCCAGCCTAGGCTAAGGCCGGAATAAACGCATGCTTGACTTTGGGTAGCCCAGATTTGCGAACTTGCCATAAGTCATAGGCTGCTTGTAGCGATAGCCAAACGCTTGCGCTTCCGCCATTCTTTTCGCCTAACCAGGCTTCAATACGCAGTGCCATTTCTGGAGAAATGCCAGCTTTGCCATTAATCACTCTGGAAAAATCGGCGCGAGTGACACCAAGTTGCTCAGAGGCCTCTGTCACAGTGAGTCCTAGTGCTGGAAGAATATCTTCTTTTAGCGTAAGACCTGGGTGAGGTGGGTTGTACATTTTGGTCATCATTATTCCTATTCTTACATTGAAACTATACGGTATACAAGTAATATGATCAGCGCGACTCCCGCGAGAGAACGTTTGAGGCAACATGGTGCAAAGGACCGTACTCCAAAGTTTTTTAACTTTTAAAACCAAACACCGAGTCCGCTCTTCTTACGCGTTCGTTAATCCTGCCACACAAACGCTTACACACCGACAAACAGGCCGCGTAACCTCTTGAAATTCTAATGGTTTTCTTTGGATGTCTGCTCTCATAATCCGTTGGTGCCGTGTTCGACTCACGGGGGGGGCACCAGTATTAAAGCGGCTCACAGCGATGTGGGCCGTTTTGATTTGTGTCGTTGCAATCGTTAACAATTGAGTTACCAAAGATAGGACTTACGCGTACTTTTTCGAATAGAAAAGCCTCACAATAATGTTTTGAATTTTGTGATGGAAGAACGCGTGCTCAAATTTGAATTTGCCGTTGAACAAAACACCAAAATGCTCGAACGCCTTGATTTCTCTATGGCGCAGCTTAATCAGTCGATGGTCGCTTTGCGGGTGCAGATGGGGCAGGGGTTTGCTGACTTGCGTCAAGAGATGGCACTGGGTCAGGCTGACTTGCGCAAAGAGATGGCGCAAGGTCAGATCGAGTTGCGCCGAGAGATGGCCGCTAATTACGAAAAACTACAAAATAAAATTTCCGCAGTCCCAGAAAAAGCGCATCGAGGGACGACCACTGGCTTCGTTAATCTACAAAATCACTTTGATCCGATATTTTGCTGCCTTCTGACTTTGAATTTCATTATCGCATTTGTTATCTTGGGTTTAGTGGCTAAAGACTTCATTGGTTTCTACCTAAAGTAGTTGCTCCAATGAAAACTCGACTTATCGACGTCGTTGAAGTGCACTCTAGTTCTGGCAACGTATATGCTGACCTTGGCTTAGCTGATGCTGAACAGCTCAAGATTAAAACCGACTTGGTGATCGAAATCAGAAAAGCCATTAAGCCAAGTAAAAATCTGAGCTCTTTTGTTGAGAGTGCAAAGAACGATGATTTTTATTGGATCGAAAAAATGAAACTCGACTTTGCAATCGAGTTAGACAGATGTCGCCGTGATCTCAATTTGACGGCTGCCGAGTTTGCAAAAGAACTTGGTGTTGATTTCAGTCACGAACAGGTTTTTGGTCATCTAGCGCTAGAACCCTTGTTTGCTGCAGAGGCAGCTGAGTATTTAGGGATATCGTTGCCGACTTTGCAT
>CAIYCP010000656.1 GCA_903924715.1 uncultured beta proteobacterium | reverse complement strand
TATAGTTTTGAGTGCATTGGTAACGTCGAGGTGATGCGTCAGGCGCTAGAGTGTTGTCATCGTGGCTGGGGCGTGTCAGTCATTATTGGTGTGGCGGGTTCAGGCCAAGAGATCAAAACGCGTCCGTTTCAACTTGTCACGGGTAGAACCTGGAAAGGGACCGCTTTTGGTGGTGCCCGCGGGCGTACGGATGTTCCTAAGATTGTTGATTGGTATATGGACGGAAAAATTAACATTGATGATTTGATTACACATACGATGCCGTTAGAGAAAATTAATCATGGTTTCGATTTGATGCACTCGGGTGAGTCGATACGCAGCGTTGTTGTTTACTGAGAAAGATCTCATGGCACAAAAACTTTTGGTTTATCAATCATTGTGGGCCATGGAGCGTAGGCGCCCCGATGGGCATGAATGGGGTCTGCAAGAGCAGCTGTGCATGATTCGTGACGCTGGTTTTGATGGGGCTGGTGTTCGGTTTGCGAATCGCGCCTATGCAGCAGAGGTCACTCAGTTTTTGAAAGCGCACGATATGACCTGGCAGGCGCAGGCCTATCCACAAACCATCGATGATCTCAAACCAATTCTTGATCACGTCTTAGAGTTTGGTGCAGATCATTTGAATGTACAGCCAGATGTGCGACCCTATACAGTGAAAGAATGTCTTCCGTTAATCGCGGGTTGGCGAGAGTTGGCTGACAAGGCGGGGGTACGCATGCATATCGAGACCCATCGCAATCGCATGACAACAGAGTTATTCTTCACATTGCATTTACTTGATGCGATCCCTGATCTGCGACTGACGGGTGATTTGTCGCATTATGTCGTAGGCCGAGAGTTTTGGTATCCGATTTCACCAGAAGATGACGCAATGATGCAGCGAATCATTGATCAGTGCTGGGGTTTTCATGGTCGCGTCGCGAGTCGCGAACAGATTCAACTTCAGATTTCCTTTCCACAACATCAACACTGGGTCGCTGTCTTTATGGATTGGTGGCGTCGCGGCTTTGTGCAATGGCGTAAAAAGGCAGGCCCAGATGAAACGTTTACATTTTTGTGTGAGTTGGGGCCGCCAGAATATGCAATGACTGGGGCCGACGGTTATGAATTATCTGATCGTTGGCAAGAGTCGTTGTTAATGAAAGATCAGGTCCGAGCACTTTGGCAGTCTGTATTGCGTCAATAAGCTGCGGTATTTTTGCACTGACTCATCATTGTTAATCGAATGAATCATCGTCGTCGTTTCATTATTTGTTTGGCGTTTACCTTGTTATGCATGAGTCAAGCCAAGGCATCAGAAGATTTTCCAAACAAAGCTGTTCGTATTATTGTGCCGTTTACCGCCGGCGGTGGTGGTGACTTTATTGCCAGGGCATGGGCAGATAAACTGTCAGAGACGATTAAGCAGCCCGTGATTATCGATAATCGTGGTGGCGGCAATACCGTGGTCGGAACAGAGTTGGCGGCCAAAGCTGCGCCCGACGGCTATACCTTATTGCTAGTTGGGGCAAGCATCGCGACCAATCCGGCGCTGATTGAAAAGTTACCGTATAAAACGCCCGAAGACTTTACGCCGATTGGTTTGGTGATTACTTATGCGATGGGCTTCGCAGCGCGTGCAAATTTGCCTGCGAACAATGTGCAAGACTTGCTCGCATTCATTAAAACAAAAGGGCCGTTGAGTATTGCGACATCTGGTGATGGCTCGGCTACCGCGCTGGCCACTGAATTGTTTAAGGCGGCCACTGGTGTCAGTCTGATGGCGGTTCCGTACAAGGGGGCGGGTCAGGCTGCGATTGATGTCGCGAGTGGTCATGTGGATTTGATTTTTACGGGCATGTCGCAACTTAAGCCGCATCTTGATAGTGGGCGCGTGAAGTTACTCGCGACCTCGGGGCTGAATCGCTTAGCCTCTGCGCCAGAAGTTCAAACGATCGCCGAACAAGGGGTGAGTGGTTTTGAGGCAGTCGTGTGGTGGGGGATTCTGGCCCCTGCCAAAACGCCTGCTGAGGTCGTGAAGAAGCTGAATCAGGCTTTGACGGTCAGTTTGGCGCACCCTGACGTGATCAAACGGCTTTCGGTCATTGACGGAGAAGTCAAAGTGTCATCGCCTCAGTTTTTTGAGCAACTGCTAAACGACGAAATTAAGCGCTGGGCAAAGCTCTATCAGCCCATCGCCGCTGTCAAATCTAAATAGTGGGTATGCATAGATCAATATTCGAATTGTCATGCATTCGTCGTAAAAATTTGCTAGCATCGACGAATTAACCCGTCAACCCATCCTGATAAGGATCGAGCGTGCGCGATATTGATGTCAATGAGGTGAGGGCATTTATTGAGGCGCAAGGGCCTGCGACAAAAATATATATTGGCTGCGACTCCGAGCGCTTCGCGATTGGTAAAGATTGGTATGCGGATTACACGCTTGCGGTCGTTGTTCACATCAACGGTAATAATGGTTGTAAATTATTTGGTGAGGTTCAACGCGAACGCGATTGGGATCAAAAGCAAGACCGACCGCGCATGCGCCTGATGAACGAAGTCTATAAAATCGCTGACTTATTTCAGAAGCTCAAAGATGTACTTGAAGGCCGTGAGCTTGAGGTGCATCTCGACATCAATCCCGACGAGGTTTACGGTAGCTCTTGTGTAGTGAACGAGGCGATTGGCTACATCCGCGGGATGTGCAATGTGATTCCTATGGTCAAGCCTAATGCGTTTGCCGCGACGAATGCCGCAGATCGTTTGAAGTTTGTTTTGGCTAAAGCAGCTTCGTCGACGACTAGGAGCCTCGGCCTAAAGCTGATCTAGACACGAATGCGCTTGCCGCACATGCGGATGCGGTCGATCGCCAACTTAAAGCCTTGCACCAAGGAACAGACAAGACGAGCTTTCGTTCATAAGCGCTTCGTGCTTTGAGCCGCAGCTACTCTAACTTTCGTAATTTGGGCGCCAGGATAAAGATCAAAGTCATTAGCAGTACGGCCGTGGCGGTGTAAGCCCCCATCGCGACTGAAGGACCCCAGCTCTGCGCTGCGGCGCCCGCCAACAGGTTTCCAAAGGGCAGGCTGATGACAACGCCTGTTCGCAGGCCCATGACGCGACCACGCATCGACTGCGCTGTGTTGCTTAAAATTAGAGTCGCGATCATCGTCCAGCAGATTGCTTGCGCAAGCCCGGCTAAGAAGACGAGTATCAGGGATAAGTAATAAGACGTCGAAAGCGAAAATAGGAATAAGGTCGCTGGCCATAGCAGGCCACCGAGTAGAAGCAGATGTCCTCGACGCCCGATTCTTTTTTGCGAAATCATCCAGAGTCCGGTCACCAGAGCGCCGCAGCCTGCCATTGAGGTCAGAAAGCCATAGCCTTCAGGGCCCGCGTCCAGAATGTAACGTGCAAAAAGGGGTAAGAACGAGTAGCGGTAGGGCGCAACAAGGAGGTTCAGCATTAAGGCAATCAGTAGTGGAAAAAGTACGGCGTGATTTCCCCAGGCGTAGCGAAAGCCGTTTAGTAGACTTTGAATAGGTGATTCGTGCAGTTGCGGTGCAGATTGTTTAACACCTTTGAGTTGAAAAAGCACCAATAGATCTAGACAATAAATAATTGTGATGAGGCAATACGCACCACTCATACCAAAAATCGGAATCAATAAACCGCCTAGAGCGGGCCCAGCAATGACCGTGATTTCAGTTGCAACCGAGTTGGTCGCGATGGCATTGTTGAGATCTTCGGGCTCAACCAGATCGGGTACAAAGGCCTGGCGTGTGGGATTATCGAGCGCCCAGATTAGGCTGCTGACCAACGAGATTGTCACAAGATAGGTAACCGTTAGTTGACCCGTCAACAAGAGCGCCAACATGAGCGCCGAGTTCAATCCACTGACCATCGAGGCGAGCATTAATAGTTTGCGGCGATCCATGCGATCTACTGCAACGCCCATTAATGGGGATAACACGATTCCGGCCATTTTGCAGGCCGTCACAATCCCCACCATCAAGGCAGAATCGGTCAACTCAAGCGTCAACCAACCGACCACGACTAAATCGGCCCAGCGAGCTGTAGAAGAGAGCAAGGTCGCAATCCAAAGCATCCGAAAACTGCGATGACGCAGGGCGCTTCGCTGAAAGACCTGTACCAGAGGACCGACCATTTTTGTTGTGATTGAATTAAACAGGTGGGAAAACGGGTGAAATTCGTTTAAATCTTCTATCAATCAGTTTAGCGCGTATACACACTGCGTTAATATTTGCTTTGTGCTGCCGTGGTCGAGGCAGTGGTAAAGCAACTAAAGAGTTCGCAGATGACTTTTCAATCTAAACGCCCCCATATATTGATCGCGGGTGGTGGTATTGGCGGCCTGACCGCCGCCTTGGCTTTATTGAAGCGCGGCTTTGATGTCGATGTTTACGAGCAAGCCTCTGAATTACGCGAAGTGGGTGCTGGTGTGCAACTTAGCGCCAATGGCGTACGCGTGCTGCACGAGCTTGGGGTATTACCCGCATTTCGCGCTTTAGCCTGTGAGGCCGAGGGCAAAGAAATACGCCTTTGGAATACTGGGCAGGCTTGGAAACTCTTTGAGGTCGGGCTTGAGTCGGTTGAGCGCTATGGGTTTGGTCACTATCTGACGTACCGGCCAGACTTATTAGCCGTTTTGGCTGAAGGTGTGCGTCGCGAAAAACCAGATGCTATTCATTTAAATGCAAAATGCCATGGTTTTGATCAAACGGCTCAGGGAGTCACGCTTCATTATGAAAGCGGCGGTCAGCAATGCGCGGTGCATGGTGACGGTTTGATTGGTGCCGATGGCGTGCACTCACGCATTCGGCATGGTTTATTTGGGGATGACAACCCCGTCTATACCGGGATGTTGTCGTGGCGCGGTGTGGTTCCGATGGATAAATTGCCTGTGCACATGCGTCGTATGGTTGGAACAAACTGGGTGGGCCCCGGTGGTCACGTCGTGCATTATCCGGTGCATCGTGGCGAATATATGAATTTCAACGGCATCATGGAAGTCGAAGGCTGGCAGGTTGAATCGTGGAGCGCACAAGGCACGCACGAAGAGTGTCACGCCACCTTTGCGGGTTGGAATGAAGATATCCATAGCATGATCAAACTTTTTTCCACACCCTACAAATGGGCATTAATGGGGCGTGAACCGCTGCCGCAGTGGAGCGTGGGCCGTGTCAGCCTCTTAGGCGATGCTTGTCATTCAATGTTGCCGATGCTTGCGCAGGGCGCTGGCATGTCTTTAGAAGATGGCTTTGTACTGGCCCGTGCGCTTGAGGCTGCCGGCGATGATATCGAGCAAGGCCTGAAACGTTATCAAGCGGCACGAATCGAACGTACGACAAAGGTGGTGTTGGGCTCGGCCGAAAATGGTAAGCGGTTTCAAAGTCGTACCTTGGCAGATGCCGCCTCTGCTGAAGAGTACGTCAACCGCGAATGGACGCCTGAAAAGGTGCGCGCGCGCTACCAATGGTTGTATGAATATGATGTCACTGCTGTACCGGTATAAAAACTAAAAATTTCTGAAAAGGATGATTGCGATGACGCCTCGTTTTTATTACTCACCACGTTCTTGCGCCTTGGCAAGCCACATTGTTCTGGCACACATCGGCGCCGACTTTGAGGCGATCAAGCTTGATTTTCAGGCGAATCAACAACGCTCGCCTGAGTATCTCGCGATTAATGCAAAAGGCCGTGTGCCGGCCTTGGTGACTGAGCGTGGTGTGATCACCGAGACGCCTGCAATATTGTTGTATCTGGCCCAGACATATCCCCAAAGCGGCTTGGCTCCGCTAGATGATCCGTTTGAACTCGCGCATCTGCAGTCGGTGAATAGTTGGTTCTGTTCAACCGTGCATGTGGCGCATGCCCACGGCACACGCGGCCCACGGTGGGCGGATGATGTCGCGGCACAGCAGTCCATGAAAGCCAAGGTCGCACAAAACATGATTGACTGTTTTAATTTGATCGAGCGTGAGGTACTTCGTGGCCCCTGGGTGATGGGTCAGAACTTCAGCGTGGCAGACCCCTATTTATTCATCCTCACCCTTTGGCTCGCACCAAATGGAGTCGATGTGGCAAAGTTTCCGCGCGTGGCAGATCACTACAAACGCATGTTGGCGTTGCCTGCGGTGCAAAAGATCGCGCCCTTGCACAACCTTTAATATTTTTCGTTTAACCCAAAGGCCCTTTGTATGAAAAAGACTGATCTCTATAAAAACTTAGGCCTAAAGATTGATGGCAAGCTCAAGCAAGCTGGTACACCTGATCGTTTTGCGCAAGGCGGTGTGCTCGATCGTAAAGAGCAAAGAAAGCTCGATCAAGAAAAGGGCTTGATCCCGTTTGCGGTGAAGCTGAATGCTCAACTCGCTGCTGAATTACAAACGCTTGCTAAGGCGCGTGTACTGGGTATGAACGAGTTGGTGGACGATTTAATTCGCAAAGGAATGGCTGTTTAAGCTTAGACTAGGCATCAAATTTTCACTCTGATTTTAAAAAAAACTGACAAGAGAAAAACGCTATGAACCTATTTAATCTTGAGGGACAAGTCGCCGTGATTACCGGCTCGTCGCGCGGCATCGGGAAAGCGATTGCCGAACGCATGGCCGAGCACGGGGCCAAAGTGGTCATATCCTCACGCAAAGCGCCCGCATGCCAAGAGGTGGCCGACGCCATCAATCAGCGCCATGGCGCAAACACTGCGATTTCTGTGCCTGCCAATATTTCGTCAAAGGCAGAGCTTGAAAATTTGGTGGTCACCGCCAAACGTGAGTTTGGTAAGGTCGATATCTTGGTATGTAACGCGGCCAGTAATCCCTATTACGGCCCGCAAGCCAACATTGCGGATGATCAGTTTCGCAAAATCCTCGATAACAATATCGTCGCGAACCACTGGTTGATTAGTTATGTTGTCCCAGAGATGATCGCCCGACGAGCAGGTTCCATCATTATCGTATCTTCGATTGGTGGGCTGAAAGGTTCATCAGTGATTGGGGCCTACGGCATCAGTAAGGCTGCCGATATGCAGCTCGCCCGCAATCTGGCAGTGGAATACGGCCCGCACAATATTCGCGTCAATTGCATTGCGCCCGGTTTAGTGAAAACCGACTTTGCACGCGCGTTGTGGGAAGATGAAGCGAATCTAGCCAAGCGCGTCTCGACCACACCGCTACGTCGCATCGGTGAGCCCGATGAAATTGCCGGCGCTGCTGTCTTTTTAGCGTCGCAGGCAGGTTCGTTTATGACGGGTCAAAGTTTGGTGATTGACGGCGGTGTGACGATTAGCTAAAGCGTTCTAACTAGTCGGCGCGAATATTGTTGCTTTGAACCAGTGCGCGCCATTGTTTGATTTCGCCTTGCAAGAAGGTTGTGAATTGCTCGGGGGTATTGCCCACAGGTTCAATGCCCATTGACTCCATGCGCGCTTTGACGGTTGGGTCTTTAGCGGCTTCGTGAATCGCCTTGGCGAGTCGCTCAATGGCGTGAACGGGCGTGCCCTTGGCGACAAAGAAACCATTCCATTCGACCACTTGAAACCCAGGGTAGCCCAGTTCTTCGAAAGTGGGGACCCCAGGAAGCGCCTCCATTTTTGTTGCGCCGGTTGTGCCCAGCGGTCGAATTTTTCCTGATTTCAAGTGCGGTAATGCGGTAATGGGATTTGAAAAATATCCTGCTAATCTGCCGGCTAAGACGTCGGCAATCGCTTGGGCGCCCCCTTTGTAGGGGACATGCACCCATTGAATGCCAGCGTCGCGTTGAAGCATCTCTGCTGCTAAATGGGCAGCGCCACCGGCACCATACGAACCATAGTCCAGCTTATTGGGATTTGCTTTTGCAAAATCCACGAGTTCTTTGACGGTTTTAAAAGGGCTCGAGGCTGGGACCACCAAGATAAGTGGCATGTTGATTGCCTGCGATACCGGGATCATGTCTTTGATGGGATCAAAAGGCAACTGACGCATCACGGCGTTCACGGCATACGCAAACGAATCATAAAAGACGGTGTATCCATCGGCGGGTGATTGTAAAACTGCCATCGCACCAACGACGCCACTGGCCCCTGGTTTATTTTCGATGACGATTGGTTGTCCCAATATGGTGGACATTGGCTGCGCCAACATTCGTGCATTGGTATCGGAGCCTCCGCCTGGTGTGTAGGGTACGACGACGCGAATAGGTTTGTCTGGGTAGTTAGCTTGCGCTTGTGCTGGGCTGCTTAAGCCTACAACGGTTAGGGCACTTACAAATGCTATTAAAGCTAGGAGTGCTGAGCGTGGGCGAGTAAGTGTAAATATTGACATGATTACCTCGATGACTTTTTGATGATCAGCAAGCGCGAGGTTTTTTATACTTGGCGCTTGGATGATTGCTCTGGGATCTACGCTATTTGTAACCCATCATATGTGGCAGCCAGTTGCTTAAAGCAGGAACGAAAGTCAACAGCATCAGAACAACGCCGTGAGCCCACAAAAACGGCTTGAGCTCTCGGGTAAGGTCTGTTAGCGGCACTTGCGACACGTTTGAGGTAACGAACAACAATCCGCCAACGGGTGGGGTAATCATCCCAAGGGTAAGGTTGTAGATCACGATCATTGCGAAGTGAATGGGCTCGACGCCCATGCTGGCCGCGACCGGTGCCAAGATAGGGACTAGAACCATCACCCCAGGCAAGGGTTCGATGAAAATACCAAAGAGCAATAAGAAAATGTTGACCACAATCAAAAAGGTCCAGACATTGAGGTGCATGCCCACAATCCAGTTTGCCATCGTTTGAGGCACGCCCTCAATCGTTAAGACCCAGGCAAAGGATGCCGACATGCCAATGATTAACAACACTGAGGCAGTTAACAATGCAGAACGGTACAAAATACTTGGCACAGCCTGCCACTCTAG
>CAIYCP010000655.1 GCA_903924715.1 uncultured beta proteobacterium | reverse complement strand
AACCCCGCAGTCATCGATGTTTACCTTGGACACTAGGAGCCTCTCATGCTAAGCGTAAATGGATTGCATGTCGCCTACGGTCAGAGCGAAGCACTTCATGGCATTGATTTAGAAATTGGTCAAAAAGAGACCGTTGCCATTATGGGCCGTAATGGCATGGGCAAGACCACGTTCTTCAAAAGTCTGATCGGCTTGTTACCGGTCAAGTCGGGTTCGATTTCAGTCGATGGTTCCGATGTCACGCATGATGAGAGCTTCAGGCGTGTAGCCAAGGGGATCGCTTATGTCCCGCAGGGACGAATGATTTTCCCGACACTAACCGTTGAGGAAAATATTCAGACCGGTCTTGAGAACGCTAAAGATAAGCGGATCCCAAACGAGATCTATGAGCTCTTTCCAGTGTTGTGGGAAATGCGTGCTCGCAAGGGTGGAAATTTGTCTGGCGGTCAGCAACAGCAGTTAGCGATTGCGCGTGCGCTGGTGACTAACCCCAAAGTACTGTTGCTTGACGAGCCTACCGAGGGAATTCAGCCCTCGATCATCAAGGACATTGCACGCGCCCTGAACGATATTCGGCAATTACGCGGAATCACGATCGTGGTGTCTGAGCAGGTGTTGAGCTTTGCGATGGATGTCGCTGATCGGTTGTTTGTGATTGAAGGTGGGCGACTGGTGTACGAGACCGCCCGCAGTGATACCGACGTGAGCCGAATCAAACAATATTTGTCTGTTTAGTTGAGTCAAACAATAGCGATCTGTCTCGAGTTAGATCAAGCCATAGTTGTCTGTTCAGTTGAGTCATTAGTTTTGCTGCCGTAGACGTTGTTAAACCCCATCAAGTCATTTAAAGAGGTGCACCATGCCCGAAACCCTAATTTCAGTTGATCTAAAAGCTTCCCCTTACGACAATCCAAAAATTCACAATCGCTGGCATCCGGATATTCCAATGGCCTGCTGGGTAAAACCCGGTGATGACTTTGTTCTGGAAACCTTTGACTGGACCGGCGGGTTCATTAAGAACAACGACAGTGCAGATGATGTGCGTGACATCGATCTCTCAACGGTTCACTTCTTGTCGGGTCCGGTGGGCGTGAAAGGCGCTGAGCCGGGCGATCTGTTGGTAGTTGATTTGCTGGATATCGGTGCCAAGGATGACAGTCTGTGGGGCTTTAATGGCTTTTTCAGCAAAAAAAATGGTGGCGGCTTCTTGACCGAGCACTTTCCACAAGCGCAAAAGTCAATCTGGGATTTTCATGGCATGTTCACGACAAGCCGTCACATTCCTAACGTGAAATTTGCGGGCCTGATTCATCCAGGTTTGATCGGTTGCTTGCCTGATCAAAAAATGTTGAATATGTGGAACGAGCGAGAAGTGGACTTCATCGCGACACAACCAGACCGCGTACCACCTTTGGCAAATGCGCCATATCCGTCAACTGCGCACTCTGGTCAGGCTACCGGTGCAGTCAAAGATAAGATCGCCGCAGAGGGTGCCCGCACTGTGCCGCCTCGCGAACACGGTGGTAATTGCGACATTAAAGACTTGTCGCGAGGATCAAAGATTTACTTTCCGGTGTATGTCGACGGCGCGGGCTTGTCTGTGGGTGATTTGCACTTCAGTCAAGGCGATGGCGAAATTACTTTCTGCGGCGCCATTGAAATGGCTGGCTGGGTGCACATGAAAGTCGAGTTGATCAAAGGCGGTATGGCCAAGTACGGCATTAAAAACCCCATCTTCAAGCCAAGTCCGATCACTCCGCAATATAACGACTACTTGATTTTTGAAGGCATCTCGGTTGATGAGTACGGTAAACAACATTATCTGGATGTGCATGTTGCCTATCGCCAGGCTTGCTTGAACGCGATCGAGTATATGACCAAGTTTGGCTATTCGCGTGCACAAGCGTATTCGATTTTAGGGACCGCACCAGTGCAAGGACATATCAGTGGAGTGGTCGATATTCCAAACGCCTGCGCCACGCTGTGGTTACCGACGCAGATCTTTGATTTTGATATCAACCCCAATGCCGCCGGGCCCACAAAACTTGTGACACCAGGTATCGATATGCCCTTGTCGCTCGATTTGTAACCTCGTTTTTATCTTAGGAGCCTTCACATGCCTATTTATGACTACATGTGTTCAGATTGCGGAAATTTTGATGCGTTGCGCCCGACCGCTAGGCGTGACGATGCCGCCGAGTGTCCGGCGTGTGGAGAGCTCTCGGTACGAGTATTTGCAAACGGCCCGCATCTGGCGCGTCTTGACGCTGATACCCGTCGCGCCATGGATGGCAATGTGAGGGCCGCGCACGCGCCGGTATCGTCCAAGGATTATGAGTCAGGCTACAAACGGCTGAAACATCCCTCGGGCTGCGGTTGTTGCGGGACCAGTAAGCGTAGCGCCACGCAAACGTTTGCCAATGGCAACAAGACCTTT
>CAIYCP010000654.1 GCA_903924715.1 uncultured beta proteobacterium | reverse complement strand
TCCTGATGCTGCTGTTCGTGGTGTATCCCTAGTTCGATACGATCCAACATTTTTTCTGCGCTGTTTTTCAATAATAGTTGTTGTACACGCAGATCAGTGGCATGGCGATAGGCAAGAATGTCTTCGAGGGATGGTCTTGTCAATAATCCCCGCTGCGCTCTGGGATGCTTTTCGCCCACGCCGTTGTAGTACGAGTTGAATAACACTTTGAATTGCGGATGAAATGGAATGAACTCTGGATCGAAAGCTTCAAGGACAAAGGTTTCGAAAAACCATGTCGTGTGCGCCAAGTGCCATTTCAAAGGACTCGCGTCTGGCATGGATTGAACGCAGGCGTCTTCCGCACTCACGAGCGCTGCAATGCGCAGAGTACGTTGTCTTGTTTGCTTCCAACGCTCTGCTAAGGATGTTGTCCGCATCATCTGACTCCTTACTTATATTGCTTTAGCGTAGACGACAGCAAACCAGTGATTGCTATCGGTCCAGTGTTGCGCGTGTCCAAACCCTGCAGACGCGAGCAAGGTGAGGAAGCTCTCCAAACTGTATTTGTAGCTATTTTCCGTGTGAATCTTTTCACCAGGCATGAAATGGCGTTGCATGTTTTTCCATGTCACCGTTTGCGCCGTCCGCGCCTCTAAATGCATTTCGATACGTGAATGGTGCGTATTAAATAAGGCGTGATGTCGCCATTGGTGTACATCAAAGTCAGCACCGATGATCTGATTGATATGCCGCAGTACATTTAAATTAAACGCCGCGGTCACCCCCAAGGCATCGTCGTAGGCCCGATGTAGTGTCTCGTGATCTTTAATGAGATCAATACCGATCAACAATCCACCGTCCGTATCACATTCGGTTCGTATATGTCGTAAAAAGGCTTGTGCCTGACTCGGTTCGAAATTGCCGATGGAAGAACCGGGGTAGAAAAACAAGCGTTTGTCGGTACGGACCTCGGCCGGTAACGTCCACGGTGTCGAAAAATCCAGACCTAACGCTGTCATCTCAATATAAGGAAACCGTTGTTGCAAGCGCTGTACCGCTTCTTCGAGATACTTAATAGAAATATCGATGGGGACGTATTGATTGGGATGCAACAGGGGAAATAAGCGCGCCGCTTTTCGACAGTTGCCTGCGCCGAGGTCAATTAAGGTACTGTGTGGACCAATCGCGTGGGTAATCTCGCTCATGCATTGCGTAAAGATTCCTGCTTCTGTGCGGGTGGGATAGTATTCGGGCAATTCGCAGATGGCATCGAAGAGAACGGAGCCGACGGCGTCGTAGAGATATTTAGGCGATGTGTGTGCTGTATCGGCGAGCAGACCAATTTCTAATTCGTGCCGGACGGGAAGCGGGAAAGTGATAACTTCCGCTTCGGTGTTACCTGGAAGTGCAAGAGACATATACCACCCTTTTGAGAGGAAACATCAACAGCATTGAAACAACAGGTAGAGCAGAGTTGACGACATGGATGATGCGCACGCTGTTATGCGAATTCATCAGTTGTACATCTGCTCATGGTATATGGATTTCATGACTTGCGTTTGACTTGACGATCTTATTTGCTGTAGTCCTGCTTTCGTGCCGTTTTATTATCTATCTAAATTATTTTCATATTCCCTTGCGCCGAGAGGGTTAACTTTGCTATAGTTCGCCTCCCGCTAAAACGGGAAGTTAGAAGAAAGCAGCAGCCAGCAACTCCGGCGGTTTGATTTGATGAAGTTGACGCGAAAGCGACAAGATTGATCAGAAAGAACAGCAAAAGCAGTCAGGGAGTTGACAGGGTAGATAAAGTGCTGCATAATCTCGCTTCTCTGCTGCAAACGAACACAACGCTTCGTTGCTAAATCAAGTGAATAACACTTCGATTTGAGCGGAAAAGAATTTAAACCATTCGGTTCTTTAACAATTAACAGTCAATAAATGTGAGCACTTGATGAAAGCGCGCCGATGTGTTTTTAACAGATCGGTATGCTTAAAAAATATCAAATGCTTCACAAGAAATAAGAAATAGGAAAGTCGTTCAGCAATGAATGACGGAACTGTCAGTATTTTGAGTGAGCGACTTGTCTGCAAGGACAAGGTTCAGAAATGAACACAAAAACAGAGATTAAACTGAAGAGTTTGATCCTGGCTCAGATTGAACGCTGGCGGCATGCCTTACACATGCAAGTCGAACGGCAGCGCGGGGCAACCTGGCGGCGAGTGGCGAACGGGTGAGTAATATATCGGAACATACCCTAGAGTGGGGGATAACGTAGCGAAAGTTACGCTAATACCGCATACGCACTAAGGTGGAAAGTGGGGGATCGCAAGAC
>CAIYCP010000653.1 GCA_903924715.1 uncultured beta proteobacterium | reverse complement strand
TCTAAAACGAGCTTGCCCGCCTTTGCAGCGGTCTTGATGCCTTCATAATAGGCGTCGTTGCGGTGCGACTCGTTCATCATCGGCACATGCCAGAGTGGCACCATCTTGCTGGTGGCCCAAGCTGAACCCAGTTTTGCGACCAAAAGATTAGGCGAGACTTCAAGGGCCTTGTTAAACAGCGCCAGTGCCTCGGTGCCACGATTCAGTGCAACAAGTAGGCCAGAGGCATTTTTAAGACCTTGCTCGTGATCGGGCTTGATCGTTAAGGCAGCAAGATAATCAACTAACGCTTCTTGCGCGCGACCCATGGCATCTAAAATCTCGGCGCGGGCAATCAAAGCGGGTAGTAAGTGTTGGGCAATGCCAAGCGCTTTGGTCAATGACTCTAACGCTTGCGGCACTTGTTTAAGCGCTTGTTGGGCGAGGCCCATGCCAAGGTACGACGCGGCGTTCGGCTCGCATTGAAGGGCATTTTTATATTGATGGATCGCTGCGGTGTAATCGCCTGCTGCCTTCAAGGCATCAGCTTTGATCAGCCAGGGCCGAAACGAGGTGGGCGTGAGTTTAATGGCCCGTTCAGCTGCGGCAATAGCTTGTTGGTATTGATCAAGTTGTTGGTGGCATTCTGCAAGATTGACCCAGCCCTCAACCGCATTGGGGTGTGCTTTGGTGTAAGTGGTGTAGATCTCTATGGCAGCGTCTAGGTGGTGCAATTCTCTTTCGCATACGGCGAGGTTAAAGAGCGCATCACTATCGTTTGGACGTAAGGCAAGCACGGCTTGATAGCCTGTTTTTGCTTCGCTAAAGTTGCCAAGTACGACATACAGCAAGGCTAATAAACGTTTGGGCTCAAGATTGGTGGGTTCGGCTGCGCAAAGTTGTACGCAGGCCTGAAGGGCTTCTGACCGTTGGCCTTGTTTAAAGGCGGCTTTAATCGAATCGATAGTTTTCATTGTTTTCGTCTGCACAGATGCGACGCTAGCTGTAGAAATCTTCGCTCTTGCGAGCGAGGGACGTCACGTCAATCAGGCAAGATAATCGAGACGCATGGCAAAGCAAAATTATAAGTGCAAACCCATCGCCCTTACGCGTGTGGTTGAGCGGTTGGTTTGCTCGAGGCGAGCCTTGGAAATAACCAATGAAATCAAGGTGTTTTAAACTCTGATCCATGTCACAATGCAGGGGGCGACTGGGCTGCTATGACCGAAACTTAAGTACTAGGGATCTCTATGTCAGAACAAATGATTGCGATTGAAGATGTGTCAAAGTGGTACGGCAGCTTCAATGTCTTGAAACATTGCACCACTCAGGTCAATCGTGGCGAAGTGGTGGTGGTTTGTGGGCCTTCGGGTTCGGGCAAGTCGACCCTGATCAAGTGTGTCAACGCACTTGAACCTTTTCAGCAAGGCAAACTCACTATCAACGGTGTCGCGTTGCATGATCCTAAAACCAATTTGCCGAAATTGCGCAGTCAGGTCGGCATGGTGTTTCAACACTTTGAATTGTTTCCGCACCTAAGCGTCACTGAAAACCTGACACTTGCGCAGATTAAGGTATTGGGCCGCAGCCCGGCTGAAGCCTTAGCGCGTGGTCTGAAGATGCTTGATCGTGTGGGCTTGACCGCGCACAAAGACAAGCATCCGGGTCAACTGTCTGGTGGTCAGCAGCAGCGCGTTGCGATCGCGCGTGCTCTGAGTATGGATCCTGTGGTGATGTTGTTTGATGAGCCCACCTCAGCCCTTGATCCAG
Source organism: uncultured beta proteobacterium (assembly GCA_903924715.1). GTDB lineage: Bacteria > Pseudomonadota > Gammaproteobacteria > Burkholderiales > Burkholderiaceae_B > Zwartia. Next base: position 6,515 of record CAIYCP010000653.1, on the reverse strand, counting down.
AAATGGTCGGTGAAGTGTTAGATGTGATGGTGACCTTAGCTAAAGAAGGCATGACCATGATGGTGGTGACGCACGAAATGGGCTTTGCCCGCAAAGTGGCCCATCGTGTCATCTTTATGGATGAGGGTGAGATCGTTGAAGACGCGACCAAAGACGATTTCTTTACTCAGGCAAAAAGTGAACGGGCACAACAATTTTTGTCGAAGATTTTGCAGCACTAAATGAAACAGTATTACGCAGCACGTGCAAAAGAATATGACCAAATTTATGCCAAGCCCGAGCGTCAAACTGATTTACGTTTGATTGAGCAATGGTTGCCATCGCGGTTTGAAGGTGCACGGGTATTCGAGATCGCGTGCGGTACGGGTTACTGGACCCAGTTCATTGCGCCGGTTGCCACCAGCGTGTTGGGCTTAGACGCCTCAGCTGAAACACTTCAAATCGCACAAGCCAGACCAAATAACGAGCGGGCTCAGTGGTTGGTGGGTGATGCCTATGCGTTGCCTGCCCCAGTCGAACCCTATGATGCTGCGTTCGCAGGTTTTTGGTTTTCGCACGTGCCCCTCGCACGTCAAAAAGCGTTTTTGTTGGGTTTGAACAAAACCCTTAAAGCAGGTGCGCGCGTGGTGCTGCTGGATAACTTGTATGTCGAGGGCAATAGCACGCCCTTGATAGAGCCAGATTCAGACGGCAACACGTATCAGATTCGCAAGTTAGCCGATGGCTCAACCCACCGTGTACTCAAAAATTATCCAAATGAATTTGATCTGTGCGAGTTGGTTGCACCCTTTGGTGAGCAAGCAACGTATACGACCTGGCAGTACTACTGGGCGTTTGAGTACACGTTGCGCTGACGGACACGTGTTGCGCTCACGAATACGTGTGGGGGCGATGCTAAGGCGTCGCTGCCGCAGATTTTTTCTTGACTGCTAAGCTACGCATCAGCCATGTCGCTGCGACGGCCACAAGCAAGATACCCCCGCCAATCACGGGTCGACTCGCAATCCAGGCGACTGCGATGGTGATCAGCGTGATGGGGATGGCCAAGCCTAGCGCGACAAAGAAGGTGCCAAAGCCTACTAAGCCCTCTAAGAAGGGCAAAAAGGCGACCAGCATTGCGAGCGGGCCCATAATCAGACTAAAACCGATCACCAACATCACAAAGCCACCGAGTCGACAGGCCCAGGTAATCAGTTTTTCAGTTGAGGCTTGATCGGCAAAAAGTTGTTGGGCACTGACCACGCCAGGTTCAATCAGCGCAATCTTATAGTCATTTTTTGTGTCGTGATAGGAGGTGAGTGTGTCGCCATTTTGTTGCGCAGCGATTGAATAGGTTTGCGAAGCAATCGCGCTATAGGTCACACGCATATCGCCCAAAGCGGGTTGGTCTGGATTTGTACCTTTGTAAAACATATTGCCTTGTGCCACATACCCTGCAGGTGCCTTAGTCAATGTTTGAACAGGCTCAAAATTATTCAGGTCTTGTATTAGGCTTTTGTCTAGCGTGAATGCGCCGATCTTGCTTGCGTTAGCCTCAAATGCTTGTGACTTCAATGGCATGGTCGGATTTTGATGGCCTGCTGGGATTTTGAACTGTGCAGAATTATGTAGGCTTTCAGACCAATCTAACACGTAGGTATATGTCTTTTGAGTCGTCTGCGAGCCGCCAACGTTATTGCTTTTTGTTTCCGACTCTCGTTCAAGCCACTGGTACATTTCGACGCGACGTTGCAAGCGTACGAGACCTGCTTCTGAGAGCCCGCTCCAGGGGTCTGTGGCGGGCGTGGCCCCAGTTACCGTGCCACTCAGATATACCAGTTTTGTATTATTTTGCGGGTTAACGGACGCTGTACTGATTTCTACAATTGAGCCCAAGCCTCGCTTCAAACCCGCTGCAGCAGTGACCGCACGACCTTCGTTCCAGGACAGCAGCGCAATGCCACAGGGCAATAAAATAATGCCAATTAGCGTGCCTACCAAACTTGAGCCGATACGACTAAGCCAACTCGTAGTAGAAGTTTGGGTAAAGCTATCTGGATTCAAATCGGCCACGTTATCCCTTTTTGTACGCGAAATCCAAGCAGCAACAGACTAATTGGACTGAGTGTGGCGGTCAAGAGGTTTTTGATTCAAGCTTCGATGACTCTAACTTGCAAAATTAAAGTTTGAACGTTACGACGGATACAAATGACAAGCTACTTCGCTCGCCCCGTTTTTTACTAACTCAGGCCGTCGCGAAGAGCAATCGGCGGTAGCCTGCGGACAACGCGGATGAAAGGTGCAGCCCGAAGGGGGGTGGAGGGGATCGGGAAACGATAATCCAAGACCAAGGTCAGGCAAGCCCAGGCCTGGCTCTGGCGTCAACACCGACGCGAGTAAGGCTTGGGTATACGGGTGACGAGGATGTTTAAAAAGCTCTGCCGTGGGGGCGAGTTCAACCACGCGACCAAGATACATGACAGCCACTTGCGTGGCGATATGCTCAACGACAGCCAGATTGTGGCTGATAAACACATACGTCAGATTAAACTCTTTGCGCAAATCGAGCAGCAAATTCAAGATCTGTGCTTGCACTGAAACATCGAGCGCTGAAGTGGGCTCGTCACACACTACGATTTCGGGATGCATCACCAAGGCACGCGCAATCGCAACACGCTGGCGTTGTCCGCCTGATAATTGCCCAGGCGTGTTGTCGGCATAGCGTGCAGGTAAGCCCACGCGTTCAAGCATCTCAAGCGCCTTGACGCGACGCTCGGCTTGACTGCCAAGGCCTGCCACATCGAGTGGAAACGACACAATCGAAGCAATGCTGCGCCTTGGGTTCAAAGACGAATACGGATCCTGAAAAATTGGCTGAACACGTTTGGCGAGCTCGCGTCGATCAATCTTGCTAAGGTCTTGTCCGTCAAACGACACGCTGCCGTGGCTAGGCGGGGTTAAACCCAAGAGCATCCGAGCGAGCGTCGACTTGCCGCAGCCCGACTCACCCACAATCCCCAAGACATCGCCCCGGTTGACTGACAGATTGATACCATTGACGGCATGCAGGGTTTGATTCGGTTTGAAAAAACCTGCCCGAACCTTGAAGCTGCGTTGTAAGTCACGGGTTTGAATGAGCGCGCTCATGCTGGTTGTGCCTCGCTAGGCTCAAGCACGCAGCGCCATTGATGCCCTTGCGCAGTTTGATGAGTGGGGATGCTGCCGGCACACGAAGCCTGTGCAGATGTACAGCGCTCACGAAACGCGCAACCCGTCATATCGCCTAGCAAAGAGGGCACCACACCCGGAATGGTGCCGAGCTTACCGCCGGGTATTGTGCGTCCTGGAACCGGAATACAACTAATCAAGCCGCGCGTATAAGGATGTTGAGGTGCCGAAAAAATTTCAGCGGCCGAGCCTTGCTCAACAATCTGCCCTGCGTACATCACGGCCACTCGATCCGCGATTCGTGCTACGACACCTAAGTCGTGCGTGATCAAGACCATTGCGATGCCGAGCTCTTTTTGCAGATCGGCGAGTAAACGTAGAATTTGCGCTTGAATGGTGACATCAAGTGCCGTACTCGGTTCGTCAGCGATCAAGAGTTCAGGGTCGCACATGAGCGACATGGCGATCATGACGCGTTGGCGTAAGCCACCCGATAACTGGTGCGGATATTGATCCAGTCGCTGCGCGGCTGAGGCGATGCCGACCTTTTCAAGTAGGCTCACTGCGCGGGCACGTGCATCAGTGTCGGAGACTTTGAGGTGGTGGCGATAGTGCTCGGTGAGTTGCTCGCCGATGGTGTAGGCTGGGTTGAGCGCAGTCATCGGTTCTTGAAAAATCATGGCCATTTTATTGCCACGCAAGTCGTTGAGATGCCCTTTGTTGGCCTGGCTAAGTTCTTCACCTAAAAATTGAAAGCGTGTGCTGCTGCGCTTGGCAGACTTTGGCAGTAAACCCATAATCGCTAAAGAAGTCATTGATTTGCCGCAACCTGACTCCCCGACAATGCACAAGGTTTCACCGCGCTTGACGTGTAGCGACACGTCGCGCACAACATGCAAAGTACCGCGCGGTGTTGTGATGTCGACGGTGAGGCCTGTGATGTCAAGAACATTGCCCGCTGCTATATTCGCGATTTGGTTTGTCATCGGTTAGCCTCGCTCTTGCGGCGTCAGCCATTGATGCAAGCCATCACCGGCAAGATTGATCGCAAAGATCAGTACTGCAAGTGCTGTGCCGGGGATTGCGATCAGCCAAAATGAAAAAAACATATAAGACTTGGCTTCAGAGATCATCAAGCCCCAAGAAGGCAAGGGCGGTTGCACGCCCAAGCCTAAAAAGGATAAGGCGGCTTCTAACAAGATAGCGCTGGCGGCTTCAAGCGTTGCAATCACGATCAGGTGAGGTAGCACATTGGGCAACACCTCAGTGAGCAGAATGCGCAGCGTTGAGGCGCCCGCAGATTGCGCAGCGGAGACATGTTCCATTGCACGCACTTGTTGCGTGGCGCTGCGCATGACGACCGCAAAGCGATCCCATTTCAGCAGGCCAAGTACCATGATCACGACCCAAAGTGAGCCGCCCACTAAGGCCACGGTGGCGAGTGCCACAAGTACAACTGGCATCGATAAGCGGGTGGTCACTAAAAAAGACACGACCATATCAATGCGGCCACCAAAATAGCCTGCGAGCATTCCCATGGTGCAGCCAATCAACCCTGAAATCAGCGCGACGCTTGCGCCGATTAACAAAGAAATCCGCGCGCCATAAAAGAGTCGCGATAAGTAATCACGACCAAGTTGATCAGTCCCTAGCGGATGTAACCAAGTGCCTTGCTCGTACCAAATGGGGGGTACAGTGCGGTAGGAGAGGTCTTGAAAATATGGGTCATGAGGCGATAACCACGGTGCGAATAAAGCCATGCACAGAATCACAATGAGCAGACCACAGCCGACATAAAGGGCTTTATTATTTTTCATCTTAAGCCACTCGAATCCTTGGGTCGAGCCAGGCGTTGGCGAGGTCTGAGGCAAGTGTGAGCAGAATGTAAATCACAGACAGCAGCAGCACAATGATTTGGGTGACCGGGTAGTCTTTAAAGGTAATGCTTTGGTAGGCCAGATACCCTAGGCCGTCAAGCGCAAAAATCGTTTCAATCACGATCGATCCGCCCAATAAAAAGCCAAGCTGCACGGCGGCGAGCGCGACGACCGGAACAATGGCATTGCGCAGGGCGTGTTTAAAGATCACGGTATGGGTCGGTAAACCTTTGGCCCGCGCGGTGCGGATATAGTCGGCACTTAACACTTCGATCATGCCTGCGCGAATCAAGCGCATAAAGGCAGGGGCTGCGTAATAGCCTAGCGTGATGGCGGGCATTACAAAATGTTGCCAGGTGTCGCTACCGGATACGGGTAGCATGCGCCACGAAATCGAGAACAGCATAATCAGAATCAGCGCAAAGAAAAAGTTCGGCATGGCTTGGCCGACGACCGCCACGGCCAGGCAAACACGATCAATCCAACTGTTTTTGTAAATGGCGGCTAACACGCCCAGCGGTACTGAAATCAGTAACGCAAAGGCTAAGGCGTAGAGCGCGAGCAGAAGCGTGGTTGAAAGTTTGCTAAAAATTAACGGCGCGACATCTGTTTTAAAGTACATCGAGACGCCCAGGTCGCCCTTCAGTAATTTCAGTAACCAGTCGCCATATTGCACAATGAGGGGTCGATCAAATCCGTAGGTTTTACGGATGAGATCAATATCGGCTTGACGAGCGCCTTCGCCCGCGATGGCAAGCGCCGGGTCGCCTGAGAGATACAGCAACATGTAGGCGATGACGGATACGGTGAGGGCCACCAGTACCGCCAAGCCTAGACGCTTTATTAAATACGCAATCACTTCCAGCTCATGTCCCAAAACCGCACGAGTTCATCGTGATACGGCTTGAAATTCACGTCTTTATTGGCGACGTAATACACAGGAACCGACCACAAAGGCAGCGCGTACGCTTTTTCAGCGATGATGACCAACGCCTGGTTGTAAACTTTTTTGCGTTCGTCTGGGTCAACCGTGTTGTCGCCCTTGTTTAACAAGGCAATCACTTCAGAGTCGCGACTCACGTCGTCACTGCCGCCACCAAAATACACGGGCGTCGAGGCTGAAACGTCATTGACTAAATTCGAGCCCCAAGTCTGATGTGTGAGCGCGGTTTTGTTCGCCCGTGCCAAGTCGCGCATAGCGGCGTACTGCATAAAACCTAGTTTGGCTTTGATGCCAACGGCTTGGAGGTAGTTGATCATGGCTTCAGTTTGCTGGCGCTCACGATAAGACATGATGTCAAGACTAAAGCCGTTGGGATAGCCAGCCTCAGCTAAAAGTTTTTTCGATAACGCAGGATCGTATTTGTAAATCATTGCACCATCGCTGCTACAGCCAACTTGCGAAGGGGTGCAGATGGTATTAATGATCTCGCCTCCCCCCACGATGTTTTTAAGAATGGCCTCACGATCAATCGCATGCGCAATCGCCTT
>CAIYCP010000652.1 GCA_903924715.1 uncultured beta proteobacterium | reverse complement strand
GCCAACCAGACTTGCGCGCTGCGTGTCTGTGAGCCCGGCGCGTTTAGCCAGGGCTGCGCCAATGAAGCCACCATTTTTTCTGACAAGCTTACCGAGCCCAAGGTCGGCAGGGGTTGTCCGGCCGTCTAGTTCGTTGCCCGCAACATGGCCTTTCTCGATGCGTAAGACACCCATGGCTTCAGTGCCATACACGGTGATGCCAAACGGCCGACCTTGCTCAAGAATGCGTGTCCAAAGATCTTCGCCGTAATCGGCACCGATCGCCAGTTCATAGGCGCATTCGCCTGAATAGCTCATGCGATAGATGATGAGCGCCTGGCCTTCAATTTGGGTCTGTATCACGGCCAAATGGGGCAGGGCAGCATCTGATACATCGCAATGCGGTAAGAGCGCAGCCAACACCTTGCGTGAGTGTGGGCCCGCGAGCGCAAACTGCGCAAATTGTTCAGTCACTGAGACGGCGTGGCAACGCAAGTCTGGCCAGGCAACTTGTAAGAGCAATTCAAGATAGCTTTGTACTTTGCCCGCATTCGCGGTTGTCGTTGAGATGAGGTAGTGATTATTGCCTAAGCGTGCGACGGTACCATCATCCATCACAATGCCATCTTCGCGAAGCATCAACCCATACCGCAGTCTGCCGACCGCCAAATTTGAAAAATTATTGCAATAGACCCGTTGAATAAACTCAAGTGCGTCTGGGCCCTGTATGTCAATCTTTCCTAAGGTGCCAACATCGACCAAACCAACAGCTTGGCGCACCGTCAGATTTTCGCGGCGCCAGGCGGCATCGTAGGTTTCGTCGTTTTGCATATAAGTTTTTGGACGCAACCAGTGCCCGACTGTGGTCATGGGCGCGTGATGCGCGACATGCCAGCCGTGCAACGCGGTTCGACGTATCGGCGTGTGGTGCTTGCCCGTGTCGGCTCCGCCAAACAGACCCAGCGCGACCGGCGTGTAGGGCGGCCTGAAGGTGGTGGTGCCCACTGCTGGAATGGATTGTTCTTGTAAGGCCGCCATAATCGCCAGACCATTGACGTTTGAGGTCTTGCCTTGATCGGTTCCCATGCCCAGCGTGGTGTAACGCTTGAGATGTTCAACTGAGCGAAAGTTTTCGCGATGGGCCAGTTCAATATCCTCTACCGTGACATCGTCTTGGATATCAACAAAGCGCTTGCCGGTTGACGCAACCTTTGACATTTGCCATAGAGGCTCAACTGCAAAGGCGCTTTCGGGCTCGGCTTGAGAAGCGTGGTAAAGCAAAGCGCCTTGCGGACCGCTGTTGGTGTTGATACAGGCTTGTTCGCCTGCCAAGGCACCTTGTGCGAGTGCGCCTCCTAAGGAAAATTCTCCGTTTGCTGCACCGACTGGCACGATAGTGGCGTGAAGAGAGTCGGGGACAAAGGCGGTCAATTTTTCATCAAACCGCAGCTTGCCGCCTGCTTGCGAGTAAAGGTGAACGGTAGGGCTCCACCCGCCTGAGCTTCCTAAGACATCACAAGCGATTTTTCGAGCACCCGTGCCATCGCGACCCAGGATGCTGATTGCGCGTACCGAATGCCCATGCACGGCAGTGACGTATGAATAACCAAAATACTCAATGCCAGCGCTTCGCACGCGATTGACCAACTGCGCATCGACTGTGCGGCGGGTGTCAATCAAGGTGACGCTTTGGGCGCCAGCACGTTTGGCGTCTAGGGCACTACGGTAGGCATCGTCATTATTGGTGAAGATCGCGATTTTGCGCCCTGGCAACACTGCATACTGATTGATATAGGTACGAAGGGCCGAAGCCAGCATAACGCCGGGTTTGTCGTTGTCAGCAAACACCAAGGGTCGTTCGATGCTGCCGGTTGCCAGAATGACACGTGCACATCGCAGATGAATCAAACGCTGTCGAGGCGCATGAGCAGGGGCTTTTTCGAGGTGATCTGTGACCCGCTCAACGATCGTGAGTAAGCCGTGATCGTAGGCGCCTGATACGGTACTACGCGGCAAAAGACGAACGTTTGAAAACGTGCGCAGGGCCGAAACGGTTTGATCGACCCATTCGGCTGAGGGCAATTGGTCGATTAGTTTGTTTTCCCAGAGGGCCGAGCCACCGAGTTCGGCGCGCTCATCTGCTAATACGACGCGCCGACCGCTGCGCGCAGCGGCCAAGGCGGCTGACAGACCGGCAGGCCCGGCGCCAACGATCAAGACTTCGCAGTGCGCATACTCGTAGGCATAGTGATCAGGGTCTTTTTGTAACGGCGCTTTACCTAAGCCTGCCGCGCGACGAATTTGTTGCTCGTAAAACATCCAGAATTTTTTCGGCCACATGAAGGTTTTGTAATAAAAACCTGCAGGTAAAAAGGCAGAAAATATTTGGTTGACAGCACGCCAGTCAAAACGAAGGCTCGGCCAGCGATTTTGGCTAGCGGCCTCTAGGCCATCAAAAAGCTCAGTGACTGTTGCTCGAGTGTTAGGCTCGGTATGGGCACCCGTTCGAAGTTGCATCAGCGCGTTTGGCTCTTCAGGCCCCGCGCTATAAATGCCACGCGGGCGGTGATATTTGAAGCTTCGTCCAGCGAGTTTCACGCCATTGGCAAGCAACGCAGAAGCGAGTGTGTCGCCGGGTAAGCCTGTGTAGGTTTTTCCATCAAACCGAAACTTAAGCGATTGACCGCGTGTGATGCGCCCACCCGTTGCGAGTCTGTTCGGTTGTGAGCGACTCATTTTGTGGCCTCGGTGCTTCGCGCCGCTTTGATGCTGATGACCTCATGGGTCATGGTGTCGCGCACCAGTTCAAGAATTTGTTTGCAGCCATGGTTGTGGTGCCACCACTCGCGATGCGGGCCTCTTGGATTATCACGCTCGTACACATACTGTTGCCAAGTCGGTTGGCTGGCATCAAGCGCAGGAATCTCTGTCGCCTCACGCACGTAGGTGAACTCAGATTGATCGCGTTTTCCGCAGAAGGGGCAGTTAAACAGTTGCATATGTTGGCTCGCCCTAGTGCCATTGCGGGGTCGGGCCCGCGCCTTTGTCGTCGATCACTTTGCCGTTGGCAAAGCGCTCGAGCGTGTGGCCTTGGTTAAACGCGTGTGGCGCATCGTTTGCGATGGTGTGGGCAAAGACCCAACCTGACCCAGGCGTGGCTTTGAAACCGCCATAGCACCAGCCGGCATTTAAATACAAATTGTCGATGGGTGTTTTTGAAATGATCGGGCTGCCATCCATCGACATATCCATCACGCCACCCCATTGGCGCAGCATGCGCACGCGAGACAAAATCGGAAACATTTGCAAGCCCGCCGTAACGGCTTCTTCGACAATGGGTAAATTCCCTTTTTGACCGTAGCTTGGATAAAAGTCGAGGTCGCCTCCCATGACCAGTTCACCCTTGTCGGATTGGCTGATGTAGAAGTGCCCTGCGCCGTAGGTGACGACGGTGTCGATGATGGGTTTGAGCGGCTCAGAAACAAAGGCCTGCAGTACATGCGTTTCGATCGGCAATTTGAGGCCGGCCATGGCTGCGACGCGTCCGCTATTGCCCGCAACGGCAATGCCGACGCGACCTGCGCTGAGGCGACCGGTGGAAGTATCGACTCCGACAACTTTATTGCCTTCTCGTACAAAACCTTGGACTTCACAATTTTGAATAATATCGACACCGAGATTCGAAGCCGCGCGCGCAAAACCCCAGGCCACGGCGTCGTGGCGTGCCGTGCCGCCGCGACGTTGAATCAAGCCTCCGATGATTGGAAACCGTGGCGCCTCAGAGCAATCGAGGTGAGGAACGGTTCGCGCGATCTCTTCGCGGCTGAGCCACTCGCAGTCGATTCCGTTCAGGCGCATCCGGTTGCCTCGACGAAATAGTGCATCGCGTTGCCCTTCGGTGTGGGCCAGATTTAATACCCCGCGCGGACTAAACATGACGTTGTAGTTCAGTTCTTGAGACAACTGATGCCACAATTTAAGCGACCACTCGTAAAAATGGGCGTTTTCATCTGGCATGTAGTTTGAGCGCACGATGGTGGTGTT
>CAIYCP010000651.1 GCA_903924715.1 uncultured beta proteobacterium | reverse complement strand
TTCGTCCATTGCGTAAAAGTGCTGACGCGTAAACTCCGACTATGCATGAGCCTGCATCAAGCCTAGCCTAGTGTCTTTTGCTTGGAGAGAAAAGATGCGACAACAAATTGATTGCGCAGTGCTGCGCTTAGCGGCTCACCGGAGGTGGCTTGAAGACGTGCTACTTTGCGCAGCACCTTCCTTAAATCGCATCAAACTGCATCAGCTTGAATGGGAAGCTGGACAAGATCTTGAGGTGATCCAGGATCAGGCGGTTGCCTTACCAGCGCAAGCACTCGCCCAGGCTGGCGTTAGCCTCAGACGCTTCGATCTGTGCCTGGTGCCGGTGTCCCTCGATACGCTCGCGTGGACACGACAAGCACTCTCGCTGATTCCACGAGGTCCTTTTTTGCCGCTTGTTGGTATTTTTCAAGATTTACGGTCGGCGGCCATGCAGGATTTATTAGAATTGGGGATGGCCGATTTTGTGAGGCTGCCTTTATGTCGAGACGAATTTCGTGCGCGAGTTTTGAGCACAGTGGCACGAGTCCCTCGATTGGGCACATTGCGCGAACCTGAGCTTGCGTACGGCGCTTTAGACGGCCCTGTGATGCCCCAGACAGGCTACGAGAGCTTGGTCGAAGCAGGGCGTTGCGCTCAGCCCAGCCTGCGCGCACAAACCGTAAAAACAAAGACAGATCGCGTTAAGGCAAAGCAGCTTGCGCACGATCGCCTGAGTACAAAGCACGCACAATTTGGTCTCGTAGAAGGCAACTCATTTCGCGAGGCCAAGTCAAGTTTGGTTCGGGAGTTTGAACGGGACTACATCTCTCATGCGCTTCTCAAACATAACGGAAACATTGCGATGGCGGCGCGAGCCTCGAACAAGCATCGAAGAGCTTTTTGGGCCTTAATGCGTAAACATGAGATTGAAGCCGAACTCTATCGATCGGACGATGGGCAAGAGTAAAATGCTTCTTAAATCATGAATATCTACCGCCCATTGAGCGCGCGGTTTGCAGAAAAAGGATCCTTGTGTCTGTTCCCATCTTAAAGAACGACGTATTTTTGCGCGCGCTTAAACGTGAGTCAGTGCCATACACGCCGATTTGGCTTATGCGTCAGGCTGGGCGCTACTTGCCCGAGTACAACGCGACGCGCGCGCGTGCGGGATCATTTATGGGGCTGGCACAAAATCCAAGCTATGCGGCTGAAGTTACCCTGCAACCTCTCGAACGCTTTAATCTTGATGCGGCGATTTTGTTTTCAGATATCTTGACCGTACCTGACGCGATGGGCCTGGGCCTATCGTTCGCCCAGGGAGAGGGACCAAGGTTTGCGCGTCCGATCCGTACTGAACAGGATGTGAATCAGTTACAGGTGCCAGATCTTAGTAAGTTGCAATATGTTTTTGACGCCGTGCGATTAATCCGCACTGAGCTTGACGGCCGGGTACCCTTAATTGGTTTCGCGGGCAGCCCGTTTACAGTTGCTTGCTATATGGTTGAAGGCCAAGGCAGCGATGATTATCGATTAATTAAAAGCATGCTGTATGCGCGCCCTGATTTGTTGCATCGAATATTGCAAATCAATGCGCAAACGACCGCGCAGTATTTGAATGCACAAATAGATGCGGGTGCTCAGGCCGTGATGATTTTTGACAGTTGGGGCGGAGTGCTGGCCGATGGGCTATTTCAGCAGTTTTCGTTGCATTACACACGGCAAGTGGTTCAGCAATTGACACGTGAGCATGAAGGTCGCCGGGTGCCGGTCATTGTGTTTACCAAGGGCGGTGGACAGTGGCTAGAACAAATCGCAGCCTGCGGGGCGGATGCTGTGGGCCTTGACTGGACGGTCGACTTAGCGGCAGCGCGTAAACGCGTGTCTGACTCGGTCGCATTTCAAGGTAATCTG
>CAIYCP010000650.1 GCA_903924715.1 uncultured beta proteobacterium | reverse complement strand
TCACATGCCAAACCTTGAATACCCATAGCCACAACATGACCGTTCACTCTGCCTTGCCCACGGGGGCGCCGTTTTTTCACTATCAAGCCGGCCAACTACAGGCTGAGGGCGTCTCGCTGGCAGAGTTGGGCAAAGAGCTTGGCACGCCCTTATATGTTTATTCGCGTGGTGCTCTGGGCGCAGCCTGGTCTGCGTACCAAGAAGCCTGCGTAGGGCATGACGTTTTAGTCTGCTTTGGCATGAAAGCCAATTCAAACCTTGCCGTGCTGAAAGAGTTTGCACGGTTGGGTAGTGGTTTTGATATCGTTTCGGGCGGTGAGCTGGCCCGCGTGTTGGCTGCCGGTGCGAACCCAGCCAAAGTCGTGTTTTCGGGCGTTGGCAAACAAGCCTGGGAAATGCAAGCGGCGCTTGAGGCAGGCGTTAAATGTTTTAACGTTGAATCGCTGCCTGAGCTGACGCGCCTGTCCGAGGTCGCCACCGCATTGGGGCAAACTGCAGCGGTCTCGCTACGCGTCAATCCTGATGTCGACGCAAAGACCCATCCTTATATTTCAACGGGTCTCAAAGAAAACAAGTTTGGCATCGCAATCGAAGAGGCGCTAAATGCTTACACGCAGGCAGCCTCGTTGCCTGGTATTGCTGTGGTCGGCGTTGATTGCCACATTGGTTCGCAAATTACTGAGGTCAGCCCTTATCTGGACGCCTTAGATAAATTATTAAAATTAATTGATGCGTTAAAAGTTGCGGGCATCACGCTCAAGCATTTAGATTTAGGCGGTGGCCTTGGGATTCGTTATGACGACGAAACACCCTTAGCGCCCAAGGTGTTGCTCGACAAAGTATTTGCTCAACTTCAGGCGCGCGGCTACGGGCACTTACAGCTCGTGCTCGAACCAGGTCGTTCACTCGTAGGCAATGCGGGTGTGTTGTTAACCACGGTGCAATACCTCAAACACACCGAGGCGCGTAACTTTGCAATTGTGGATGCCGCCATGAACGATCTCATGCGCCCCGCATTGTACGAAGCCTGGCACGGTGTATTGCCTGTTGCGCCACGCGCAACCTCAGCAACACTTTATGACGTCGTCGGCCCCGTCTGTGAAAGCGCCGACTGGCTCGCGCGCGGTCGACAACTCGCCTTGGCCGAAGGCGATGTGCTTGCAATTGAATCGGCGGGTGCCTATGGTTTTGTCATGGCCGGCAACTACAACAGCCGACCACGTCCCGCAGAGGTCATGGTAGACGGCGAACAGTTTCATGTCATTCGTCAACGTGAAACCTTCGCCGATTTGATTCGCGGCGAAAGCTATTTGCCGGATTAAATTCAAGCATGCTAAAACTGATTGCTTTAATACTCATACACAGTGTGATGAGTCTTGCTTGGGCCGCAGAGGTGGCCACAGTTAATCCAGAAACCCATTCTGGGGGGCTTGCCAAATTAAAGAATAATCACGTGTTTCAGGCAAGCAATAGTCCCCTTGCGCTCGAAGCTAAGGTCCTGACACCCGCCGACAAAGAAATTGCTGCCCTTGCGAATCAATTGATTGACGCCAACGCAACGACCTCTATTTTGCTCATCGAAAAGGGCAAACTTATTTTTGAAAAATACAAAGCACCGGCGACGTCAAGCAGCCCGTTATTTTCTCAATCAATGAGTAAAAGCCTGACTGCTTACACAATCGGGCACTTACTTTGCGAAGGCAAAATTCAGTCGCTCGATGACCGCGCCGATACTTATGCCACAGCGCTTGCAGGCACCGTTTTGGGCGAGGCCAGCATTAAACACCTATTAACCATGAGTAGCGGAGCAAAGGATGGCATTACGTCTGGCCAAACTTATGTTGGTGAATGGACAGATATTGCGTACAAAGGCGTTTCAACCCTCGATGTCATTAAAAAATACGGCCAGCGTGACACCACTCTTTTTGGAAATCCGTTGCCGGGTGGCACAGAATTTAGATACAAAGCCATCGACACGTACGCGTTAGAGCACGTGGCCAATCGTGCTGCTGGATTTCTCAAGACATTTGAGCGCGCGATCTGGCAACAAGCGCGCACTGAAAGTAAAGGGTACTGGTTAACGGACAGCAGTCAACACGCACAGGCTGCCTCTGGCGTAAGCGCCACGGGACGTGACTGGGCAAGATTAGCCATGCAGTCACTTAAAGACCTTAAGCATGGCAGTCCCTGTATGCAAAAATTTATGCAAGAAGCCACCACGAGCCAGCTACCAAACTCGGCGCGTCGCGTCGGCAAAGCGTTTAAAGGCTATGGCTACCAAACCTGGATCGCTGATTTCGGTAGAAAACCTAGCTACTGGTGGATCGGCTACGGCGGGCAACGCGTCGGCATTGAGCCCGAGTCTGAAAAAATTATTGTTCTAACCAGCCATCGAGAAGACTATATGGACTCGGTATATAAGTTATTTACCGCCTGGCAGAATAGCAACTAATCATTCTGTTCAAGCGTGTGCCTCATACTATCGGTTTAAGTAGCCCGTTAAAAAAACTCTCGGTATTGACTGCCAGCGTTTCAAGGTGATAGCCGCCTTCTTGTACCACCACTGTTGGTAGTTTCAGGTCAGCGATCAAACCACCCAACTTGCCAAACCCTTCGGTCGTCACGGCGACCTTTGATTGCGGATCATCTTTATACACATCAAAGCCCAACGCCAAGACGAGCGCATCGGGCTTAAAGGCCTTGAGTGCCAAGAGCGCTTTTTCGACCTGTTTAAAAAATACCGCTTCACTTGAACCATGTGGCATGGGTAAATTCAAGTTATAGCCCTGCCCATGTGCCGCACCTTGCTCATCATCAAAGCCCGCAGTCGCAGGATAAAAATTCATCGGATCGCCGTGTACTGAGATATAAAAAACATCTTCGCGCTCATAAAAAATTTCTTGTACGCCTTGCCCATGATGCACGTCTGTGTCTAGGATCACCACCCGTTGATGTTTTGAGCGCAACACTTGCGCTGCGATCGCTGCGTTATTCAGATAGCAAAAGCCACCTGCGGCATCTTTACGCGTGTGATGCCCAGGCGGACGACACAAGGCATACGCTTGTTGATCACCTGCTAGCACTGCATTCGCTGCCGACACCGCCGCTTGAGCCGCCCAATACGCAGAGGTCCAGGTATCCGGACCAACCGGACAGCTACCATCGGCAAGATAGCGCGCCGTCTGACCCAGAATGCCGCGCAAGGCGTTGGGCGCACGCACAAAAATATTTGAGATCACCTCATCGCCCCAATCCGGACCCGTTTGTTTCCAAAGAGTATGTGCCGTTTCAAGGTACTGCAAATAGGCTGCATCATGAATCGCCAGCAGAGGCTGCATGCCATGATCTTCAGGCTCTGTGACCGCCAACCCAAGTTGGGCAAGGCCTTTCAAAATCTGCACCACGCGCTCTGGAATTTCTTGTGGCGTTCGCATCTGGCCGCGAGACAAGTAGGTGCGTGGATGATGTAATTTTTGTTTTGGATGAAAGTAGGTTTTCATGAAAGATCCTTCAGCACGTTCAAAGAATGTATCTGGTCAAGTACAAGCACTAGGTGCTCTTCGCGCGAAAATATGCAACGAGCATGGGTAAGGTCAACGACAAACCCGCCACGGCAATCAAGACCATACCTGACAACGATAACAGCGAGGGCATTTGAGAAAAAAACAATTCACTAAAGATCACGGCAAGCACAAGCTGAAAATAATTAAACGGTGCAAGCGTTGAGGCTGGCACTAATTTAAACGCATAAATCAATAGAAACTGTCCGATTCCGCCACTTAAGCCCATCAGGATCATTTCAAGCGTATCGCGCGGGCCTGGCCAAACCGTGGGCCACCAAAAGAGCAACACGATCAAACCTAACAGCCAGCAGATCAACGCTGTATAGGCAAACATCTGCTCACTTTGCACGCGATGGGCAAGCTTGCGCGTTAACAACTGCACCATGGCATAACCCGTGGCCGCAACCAGCATTAACAAACTACCGACCAAAGAAATATCGCCCCCTGGATTCACAATCAACAACATTCCAATGAGGCCTAACAACACAGCGGCATATTGCTTGAGTCCGACTTTTTCACGCAAGACCAGTGGGGCAAGCAACACTACGATCAGCGGTGATAAAAAATAGAGTGCGGTCCCTTCGGCCAAGGGCAGGTACTGCAAGGCGGGCATGAAACAAATGCCAACACTGCCCAACATGAACCCACGATAAAACAGCAATCTGCGATCTGAAACGGCCACGGCAAGTGGGATCTGTTTGATCCACATAATGCCCCAGGACAGCAGGAGGATCACGGTATAACGCGCCAAGTTCACGAGCGGTGCCGAGTAGCGTCCGACCAAATCTTTTGCCAAGGCATCTAAGCAGGCAAAGCCAACCAGAGAACATAGAAAAAGGCCGCAGCCTTTGAGCCATTGGGCCTGTTGCGTCACCGCAGTCTGGCGAACGACGTTTGATGAATCCATCTGCCTATCGCCCGAATCGCATGTCGCACGCCACTTACTTGCTCACGACAGACATCGCGCTGCGTAACCGAAATAACAAGACCGTGATCACAAGCCCCAACAGACCAAGTACACCGTAACTGGCACCATAACTGTTCAGCCAGCCGGCTAACACGCCAAAAAGGGGCGGGCCTAAGACCACCCCAAAAAAAGTAATGCAGAGGGTGCCGCCGGTCGCAACGCTGGCCTGACCTGCAGGTGCCAACCGGGCAATTTGGGCCAGAAACACGCCATTCCAACCAATCGCCGAGGCTCCAAAAATCACGAGCACGGGAAACAAAAGCAAAGGTGAAGAGTCGGGTCGAAGCAAAGCTGTACCCGTTGCGCCGGCGGTCAGCAACAAGGCAATCACGATCAGCATCATGGTTGGGCTCAGCCACCGATCTGCGACATACCCCCACAAGATCCGCCCAATAACACCACCTGCTTGCGCGACCGTCAGTGCAACCCCGGCAGCCACCAGCGACCAACCAAGATCCTCAAATAAAAACGTCACCAAATATGCCATCAAAGACATCTGACAAACGGCAAACAAAAACGAAGTCACTGATAACGCCCGCAAGCTAGGGTGTTCAATAATTAAACGCAAGGGCTGGACAACACTCGCTACGAGCGATGGCTTTACCGTGGGGTCGCGATCATCATCTAAGCCCGCGCGCAGCGGCTGCACGGCCCAGGCGCACAATACACAGGCGATACCTGCCGATACAAACGCCAGCTGCCAACCAATCGCAATATCTAATGAAGGCACAAGCGCCCCCGCGATCATGCCCCCCAACGGCACACCAGTCTGTTTGATTGAAAACACGAAGGACAATTTATCGGGAGGGGTTGTTTTGATCAGCAGATGTGAGCTTGCCGGCGTAATCGGACCATAACCGGCGCCAATGAACAACGCGCCAAGTGCGATCGCCAAGGGATGCGGGACTGCACACAAAAACAGACCAACTGCCGAAGACAACAGACCGGCTTGGCTTAAGCGGATCGCAC
>CAIYCP010000649.1 GCA_903924715.1 uncultured beta proteobacterium | reverse complement strand
TGGTTAGAGCGCCACGTTGACATCGTGGAGGTCGTTGGTTCGATTCCAATACCGCCTACCAAAAACACCACCCTTCAAGGTGGTTTTTTATTTTTTGGCTACACAATCACCTAGATCGATCGTGATCTATGCTTACGTAACCCTCACTGCTCAAGCGACAGGCGACATGTCATGGCAAAAAAAGATGAACTCGATCCAGACACCTTGGCCTTAATCCAATGGTGCACTGAGGTTGAAGTTTTTTTGGTTGCCGCAGGTGCTAGCCTGCGCGAGGCGCAAAACTACATAGAAGAGCAGGCTGAATGGTTTACGGATCAGTTCTATGAAGGTCTGATGCCAGAAGAAGCTGCCAAGGCATCACTCAATGAGCCTTAGTCTTTGTGATGGTAAAATCGCCTATCTTTTTAACTAAATTTTGCGTGCAATTCATTCAAGAAGGGCGGCCCGTTCCAGGTTTCTCGTGCCGGTTTTAGGCCCTGACAAAGCGTTGGTGTTTGTGCCGGTTGAATGCATGCGAGTTCTCACTCGGTGAACTGAGCCCAATCATGATCGCGATTACTTTGCCAGACGGTTCTCAACGCCAATATGCAGGTCCGGTGACAGTCGCCGAGGTCGCGCAATCAATTGGTGCAGGGCTTGCTCGTGCGGCGTTAGGCGGTCGCGTGACGCGAGGCGCAGATTCCCAACTTGTCGATACTAGTCACCTCATCGAACAAGACGCCCAACTGGCACTGATCACTAGCAAAGATCCTGAAGGCCTTGAGCTCATACGTCATTCGACGGCACATTTGTTGGCCTACGCAGTCAAGGCGCTGTTTCCTGACGCACAAGTCACAATCGGCCCTGTGATTGAAAATGGTTTCTTCTACGATTTCTCGTACAAGCGACCGTTCACCCTTGAAGATCTCGCTGCGATCGAAAAGAAGATGGCCGAGCTCGTAAAAAAAGACGAGATCGTTACCCGCGAAGAATGGAAGCGTGATGACGCCATCGCATATTTCAAAAGCATTGGCGAGGCCTATAAGGCTGAGATCATCGGTGCGATCCCAGGCAACGAAACCATTAGCCTGTATCGCGAAGGCGATTTTATTGATCTGTGCCGCGGCCCACATGTGCCCAATACCGGCAAACTAAAAGTTTTTAAACTCATGAAGCTAGCCGGCGCCTATTGGCGCGGCGATAGTAACAATGAGATGCTGCAGCGGATTTCTGGCACGGCTTGGGCAAACAAAGAAGACCAAGACGCGCACCTCCACATGCTTGAAGAGGCCGAACGCCGCGACCATCGCAAGATCGGTCGTGAACTCGATCTGTTTCATTTTCAGGAAGAAGGCCCAGGCCTCATCTTTTGGCATCCTAAGGGTTGGGCGATTTGGCAGCAAGTTGAGCAATACATGCGTAACGTGTATCGCGACAATGGTTATCAAGAAGTCAAAGCGCCGCAAATTCTTGATATCTCGCTCTGGAAAAAAACGGGCCATTGGGATAATTATCGTGAAAATATGTTCACGACCGAGTCCGAAAATCGTACCTACGGCCTCAAGCCCATGAACTGCCCAGGGCATGTGCAAATTTTTAATTCAAGTCTGCACTCGTACCGTGATTTGCCTTTGCGCTATGGTGAGTTTGGTCAATGTCACCGCAATGAACCTTCAGGTTCGTTGCATGGCATGATGCGTGTGCGAGGCTTTACACAAGATGATGGGCACATCTTTTGTACTGAGGCCCAAATGCAAGACGAGTGCGCAAATTACACCGCACTTTTACAAAAGGTATACGCCGACTTTGGCTTCACCGATATTCTTTACAAAGTTGCCACCCGACCTGAGAAACGCATCGGAAGCGACGAGGTTTGGGATAAGGCAGAAAATGCCTTGATGGAAAGCTTAAAACGTACGGGTTGCGATTTTGAAGTCTCGCCGGGTGAGGGCGCTTTTTATGGTCCAAAGGTCGAATACACACTTAAGGATGCCATCGGACGTCATTGGCAATGTGGCACCATTCAAGTCGATTTTTCAATGCCACAACGTTTAAACGCTGAGTATGTTGACGCCCAAGACCAACGGGTCGCGCCTGTCATGCTTCATCGAGCAATTTTGGGTTCACTCGAGCGTTTTATCGGCATGTTGATCGAAAACCATGCCGGTGCCTTACCGGCCTGGTTGGCGCCTGTCCAGGCGATTGTCTGCTGTATTTCAGAATCTACTGCTGAATATGCAACAGAAATCACACAAAGCCTGAAAAAACAAGGCTTTAGAGTAGAATCTGATTGTCGAGGTGAGAAAATCACCTATAAAATTCGTGAACACAGTATGCAGAAAGTCCCCTATATCCTGGTAGTCGGTGAAAAAGAGCGTCAGGCTGGGGCTGTGGCTGTACGTGGCAGAGGCGGTCTTGACTTAGGGGTAATGCCCGCTGAGCAATTCTCTTCTCTGCTAAACGAAGACGTGGCATTACGCCGCAATTCCGGTTCGCCTGCATCGCAGTCGGCCTAACCCTCAGGAGTCGTCAACATCGCAACAGAAAAACCCCATCGCATTAACGGTGACATCCGCGTTCCCGACGTGCGTTTACTAGGAGTCGAAGGCGAGCAGTTAGGTATTGTCAATACTCTAGAAGCTGTTCGTATGGCCGAAGAAGCAGGTGTAGATCTTGTTGAAATCGCACCCAACGCTGAACCGCCCGTTTGCCGGTTAATGGATTACGGCAAGTTTAAATACCAAGAACAAAAACGTTTAGCTGAAGCCCGCGCTAAACAAAAAATCATTCAAGTCAAAGAGGTCAAATTCAGACCAGCGACTGACGAGGGTGATTATCAAGTCAAACTGCGCAATCTGAAGCGTTTTCTTGAAGAAGGTGACAAAGCCAAAGTTACGCTGCGCTTTCGTGGGCGCGAAATGGCGCATCAAGAACTCGGTATGCGAGTACTCGAACGTGTACGCGACGATTTGACGGACATGGCGTCTGTTGAAGCCATGCCAAAGCTTGAAGGCCGTCAAATGGTGATGGTGTTGTCACCACGTAAAAAAACGCCAGTAGGTAAAGCAGAAGCGGCCTAACGATGCGCGTACTGTTTGTCATTGATCCGTTACCAGATTTAAAAGCTTATAAAGACAGCTCAGTGGCGATGATGCGAGCATTGGTTGCTCGCGGTCACTCACTGAGTGTTGTTTTGCAGGGTGGGTTATTCATTGGAGGTGGGCATGTCTACGCGCACGCGACACCTATTTCGCTGGCTCCAAATGCTGATCTGCATGCGCATAACTGGTGGCATGAAGAGTCAGTCGCTCAAGATATCGCCTTAAATGAGTTTGGCGCAGTGTTAATGCGCAAAGATCCGCCGTTTGACATGGAGTATGTCTACGCGACTCATCTGCTTGAATACGCCGAGGCCCAAGGTGCTCGCGTGTTCAATAGCGGTGCGGCTATTCGCAATCATCCCGAAAAGCTCGCGATTACCGAGTTCGCAAAGTTCACGACGCCTACGTTGGTCACGCGCGATATGAATCGTCTGAAGGCGTTTCACATCGAGCACCATGATGTCATTGTTAAACCACTTGATGGTATGGGTGGTACGGGCGTGTTTCGTTTAGCGCCGCAAGAGACCAATCTCAATGCGATTCTCGAAGCATTGACGCACGACGGCACGCGCACGATCATGGCTCAACGCTATATCCCCGAGATCAAGCAAGGCGATAAACGTATTTTGCTCATTGGTGGTGAACCCGTGCCATTCTGCTTGGCTCGTATTCCATTGGCGGGTGAGACGCGCGGAAATCTGGCAGCAGGTGGACGTGGTGTCGCGCAGCCGTTGACTGAACGTGATTGGGCGATCGCACGCGAGATTGCGCCGCAATTGGTCACGCGCGGCCTATTGTTGGTTGGACTCGATGTCATCGGTGAATATGTCACCGAAATCAATGTAACGAGCCCCACATGTTTTGTTGAAATTACTGAACAAACTGGTTTTAACGTTGCTGAATTCTTTGTGCAGGCACTTGAACGAGCGGTCTTGCCCAGTTCAACTGCTTCGCGTGCTAAGACGCAGAACACTTAAGATGATTACCATTTTTATAGTGGCACATGTGCCATTGGCCTCTGCTCTGGCGGCTTGCGCTCAGCACGTCTTAGGACGCGAACCCGAAGTCGTCGTGGCCGATATCTTGCCGAACGAATGTGCTTCAGATTGCGCACCAAATTTGGCGCAGCAAATTATTGCAGCTGATCAAGGCGAAGGGGTGTTAGTCTTGACCGATCTGCCTGGTGCAACACCCTCAAATATTGCGGTAAAGGCTAGTCACTTAGCGCAGGCTGCGGGTGTTCCGTGCTGCGTGCTGGGTGGAGTGAATGCATCGATGTTGCTGCGCGCCATTAATTATCGGCAGGCGAGTCTTGAG
>CAIYCP010000648.1 GCA_903924715.1 uncultured beta proteobacterium | reverse complement strand
TCGGTCGAAGAGTTCCTTGCCTTGATGAGGGACTCTGGGTTCATGGTGAATGGGTCGCCCTCATTCAGCAAGAGATTATTCTTTCAAACTAAAATCAATTTACGCTTCTATGGGTTAACCCGTATAAAATAGCGAACTTCATAAGTTTGGGAAAGCGCAATGAGCCAAGCGGTCAGCACGATGGGCAGTCGGCACGGTGTCGGTTTTGACACGTTGTTCGGTAAGCGAGCCCGCTTGCGCGTTCTGTCCAGCGCCATAGGTTGCGGTGTGTTGTG
Organism: uncultured beta proteobacterium; assembly: GCA_903924715.1. GTDB lineage: Bacteria > Pseudomonadota > Gammaproteobacteria > Burkholderiales > Burkholderiaceae_B > Zwartia. Next base: position 1,403 of record CAIYCP010000648.1, on the reverse strand, counting down.
TGCATGGCTGAGTGCAGTGGCCTTCGCGCAGGGTGCTCCAGGTGCGCCGCCCGCGTTACCGGTGTCCGTCATCGAAGCCACGCCGATCACACTGCCCAACATTCTTGAAATTACCGCCCAGGCCGAAGGTGCCAAAGAGACCGAGGTGCGCGCGCGTGTCGGTGGCATCTTGGTTCAGCGCTTATACGAAGAGGGCAGCACTGTCACTGCGGGTCAGCCGTTGTTTCAGATTGACCCCGAGCCTTTTAAAAACGCGTTAGACGAGTCGCAAGCCCGTGCCAAGCAAACCGCACGCGAGGCGGCGCGCCTCAAGGGCTTGTTCAGTCAACAGGCTGTTAGCCGTAAAGAGTTCGATGATGCGACCTCGGCGAACGAGGTGGCTCAGGCTAATTTAAAGACTGCCCAGCTGAATTTGGCTTGGACCACAGTGACCGCGCCCGTCTCAGGCCTTTCCGGCCGTGCGCAACGCTCTGAGGGCAATGTAATCACCACGGCCATTGATGGCAGTCTCTTGACGTCCATCTATCAGATCAATCCCATCTGGGTACGCTTTGGGCTTTCGGCCAGCGACACCTCGCAATTGCCAGATGGGCGTCTCGATCCAGCACAAAAGACCGAGGTCGCGTTGCTTTTGCCGAATGGCAAAGTGTACGAGCAGCCTGGCAAGATCAATTTTTTGTCGATGTTTATCGATCCAAAATTAGGTACGCAGCAAATGCGCGCTGAGTTTCCCAACCCTCGCAATCAAATTTTGCCTGGCCAGTTTTTAAAGATACGCTTGACAACAGGCAAGCAAGAAAACGTCTTCCTAGTGCCTCAGGCCGCCGTGATTCAAAACGAACGTGGCTTTATGGTCTGGACAATCGGTGCCGACAATAAGGTGGTACCAACGCCTTTAAAAATGGGGACTTGGTTAGGTAAAAACTGGATTGTGCAGTCGGGCTTAAAGCCGGGCGATCGTGTGGTGATTGATCAGATCATCAAGATCCGACCTGGGGCAGTGGTCGCGCCAACGTTGGTACCGTTGGATACAACAACGACTGCGGCCAATGCCAGAGACGGCAAATGAGCTTATCCAGCTTTTTTATTAATCGCCCGATTTTCTCGTCGGTGATTTCGATCACGATTGTGATCGCGGGCTTGATGGCAGCACGTGGTTTACCCATCGCTCAATACCCAGAGATTGCGCCACCCACCGTCATCATCACGGCAAACTATCCTGGCGCGTCGACCGAAACCCTAACGCGAACAGTTGCCGGCCCGATTGAAGAACAGCTCTCTGGTGTCGAGAACTTGCTGTATTTCAACTCGGCAGCGCAATCGAACGGTACGTTGACCATTACGGCCACCTTTGAAGTCGGCACCAACATTGATATTGCCACCGTCAATATCAATAATCGCGT
>CAIYCP010000647.1 GCA_903924715.1 uncultured beta proteobacterium | reverse complement strand
TGACGCCGATCGAAAATTGACCAGTTGAATGTTGACCTAGGTTTTTATTAAATCGAATGCCGTCAAGTATGGGTAACTATACCCCCCTTACCGGGTTTGTTGTTCTTTTTTTTGGATGTAATATTTGGCCAATCTGCTCTAACTGGCCAAGCCCAAAGGCTTGGCGCAATTGATTGATCTGCGTGGCGGGTTTGTAGTGGCTGCACATATATCAATCCCCCAACGCCTTCCTCAAAAAGGGATCAATATCCTGTTGAGCTAGTAGCCATTCACCTCGTGATACGCTTGCGCTCACTAAGTTTGGTGGCGGGTTAATGTTTTTAAATATCTTAAACACAACAAATGAATATCAACGCTGATTACAGTACTCGAGTTGCGATCAATCACCATGATCTGCCGTGGATTCCTAGCCCCGAAGCAGGGGTAGATAGGTGTCTGCTTGAGCGCTTAGGTGGCGAAGTGGCAAAAGCAACGTCTATTGTTCGTTATCAGCCGGGATCGACGTTTTAGGCGCACACCCATGAGTTTGGTGAAGAGATATTCGTTTTAGATGGGACGTTTAGCGATGAAACAGGCGACTATCGCGCGGGCACCTATCTCATGAGTCCTCCAGGTTCTTCTCATGCACCCTTTAGCGAGTCGGGCTGTACGCTTTTTGTGAAGTTGCGACATCTCGGCCCCGATCAAGTCGAGCGTGAAGTCATTGATACGAAAACAGCCCCTTGGTTTCAAGGGATGGTGGCAGGCCTGACTGTCATGCCCTTAATGAGGCAGGGCAGTGGATCCACATTAGTTCGCTGGGCGCCGCAGACGTATTTCAACCCTCATAGGCATTTTGGCGGAGAAGAAATTTTTGTAGTTGATGGCGTGTTTGAAGATGAGCATGGTCGCTACCCAGCAGGCACCTGGCTCAGAAGCCCCCATATGAGCCAGCATCAACCTTTTAGCAAAGAGGGCTGTACGATCTTTGTTAAGACAGGGCATCTGTTGATGTAGGGTGAACTTGTTGACGGCGTTGAGCCGCCTCTCGGTTCTGGCGCAAGGCGTGGTGAGAACATCATAAAACGTCAGCAATAAAAAAGACGCGCGAGCAATGCCGCGCGTCTTTTTGTTGCTAAGTGATGGATCAGAAGCCAAGCACAAGGCGATAACTATTGGATGAATCCTCAGGGCTAGGCGTGCCAAGGCAAACAGTGATCGATGTCGATTAAATATTGGCTTTATAAAAAAAGTAGATTTAGGATATATTTAGTCTTCGTTGTCACCTGCTGCGCAGGCAACCTACACCCACATGCGAGTGCGTTAAACACCGCTGAGGAAATTGGACCGGCCAACGCGGGCGAAGGGACTTACTCCCAAAAGCTCAAAATTATTCTTCTTTTTATACAAAAACTTATATTCTTTTTATACAAAAACTTGTATTCTTTTTATACAAAAACTTGCAAGGGTTCACCTAGCAAGCTACAACTCCAAATACGCTTAACTTAAGCAAAATTTACACCCTTGGGGTTATTTGTAGTCTAGTCGATGTGAAGTATGAACATTTTACAGTAAGTATTTGAAATATATATATTTTTATTCATTCTGAAAATGTTCGTATTATCTTGAGCCCTATCATTTAATCCAGCTGTTTTAACCCCCCCAATAGGAACACTGCATGATGCGCAGCCCTGCAGGTGAGTGCACAGGAAACCCGTCCTTCGGTACTGATGTGCCCGTGGCATGGGCACTGGCATCCGCAACAAAATCTGGTGTTTTAAAACTTGCCTGGCCAATTGTTGCAGGGCCCTTCTGTGGAGGGCGACAATGTGAAATGTGGAACAAAATCGGATACCCGCCGACAGGTAACGTTTCCCAATGACCGGCTGGGTTGGAAATCCTTTGCCCATTTCATTACAGGGGCAACTCGGTGTGAGTTGCTGTCTGGCGTCGGACAAGGCTGTTTTTCTTGAACGAAACAGTGTGCATGTCTGGTTTGCAACCTTCAGTTCGATGAGTCCTGCGCTCGAATGTTTTACGCGCACGCTTGACAGTACTGAATCATTGAGAATGTCGCGTTTTGTGTATGAACATCTGCGCGTACGTTTTGCGCGTGCACATGGATTGTTGCGTTTGCTGCTCTCAAGGTATTTAGATTGCTGTCCAGGTGAATTGGTTTTTAGCCAAGGCTCTCACGGGAAACCCTCAATCGTTAACGCGAAAGGTTTGACCTTCAGCTTGTCACACTCAGCTGATGGAGTTGCGATTGCTGTTGCAAGAGAGATCGATATCGGTATCGACATAGAGGAGATTCAACCGATAGAGGATCGTGACGATCTGGTCGAACGGTTTTTTTCACCTGCTGAATTTAGTTGTTACAACCAGTTATCACCCGCGCAGCAAGAGACTGCATTTTTTCGATTATGGACGCGTAAAGAGGCGTTTGTGAAGGGCCTTGGACTCGGACTATCCCATCCCCTTGATTCATTTACTGTGGGCGTGGATGTGCCGGTTAGTCTCGCAGGGCGTGACACGAGTCAGTGGTCTTTGCATCACCTCGACCCAGGCAGTGGTTTCGTTGGCGCACTTGCGGTGCGCAGTCATGAGGTCTCTCTCTCAGGGGGTACTTTACAGTTATTCCCCAAAAATTTATCTGGAATTTTAATATCATGAGTAGCTCATCTAAAAAATTTCGATGCATCATTTTTGGTGAAGAAGGCACATTGGCAGCCCGATGCGCCGAGCTCCTGCGCGAAGCTGGTCATGAAATAGTGGCCATGGTGACACCATCACTGTTGATTTGCACCGAAAACTGACCCACTGGAGGTGCGGTTAAAAACTATACCTGTTTGGTGTCTGCTCTCTTAGTGCGCTATAGACATTTCTTTGTAATTATGTTCTGCTCACAAGATTAATCTATGTATCGGACAAGTCCGTCTACCGTTCAAGACATCACTCTGAGAAAAGAAAATGAAAAACAAAAGTGTATTTTTTAGTATCTTGTCCCTCCTGCTGACGACCTCAGCCTTTGCGCAAGCTCCTGAAATTAAGCGTACCCCCCTGCAAACAGTACAGTTAAGCACTCCGGGTAAAGTTGCCATACAAATGATTGTTGAAGTTGCGCCGGGCGGCACGATTCCTCGGCATACTCACCCCGGCGAAGAAATCGCCTACATCATGAACGGAGAGTTAGTGCTTCTGGTCGACGGAAAAGAATCTAAAGTCGTCAAAACCGGTGAATCGTTTTCGGTTCCAGAGGGCTCAATTCACGGTGGTAAAAATGCAAGCGCAGCTGCCGCGACATTGCTAGTGACCTACGTCGTAGACAAAGACAAGCCAGTTGCGACTCCAGCTAAAAACTGACGTTAATAAAGACGCTAAAGGAAGTTAATCAGCACAACCGTTGCAGGTCTCGCAACACTTGTTCCTGTACAGTCTGTGCTGGGGCGGACGCCTGCCATGCCAGACGTCCGAGCCAGGCAGATACCGATACTTAACAATCTAAAGTTGAATCGAGATTTACAGATGAAAAAGATCGGCTCAATCGTATTATTTACGTGCATTGCTGTCATTCTGGTTTCTTGCGGCGGCGACGGAGATTTAAGCTCATCGACGTCGTCTAGCGCCTCAGGGACATTCACTGCAACTGGCGTGATGTCATCGCCTCGCTCGATGCCAACCGCTAATTTACTTATTGATGGGCGCGTACTTGTGGCAGGAGGAGCGGTATCCGAGACGGTGACCGTTGCTTCGGCTGACCTCTACAATCCAACAACACGAACATTTAGTGCGGCTCGATCCATGTCGGTTGCTCGCGTCGCTGCAGCTTCTGCGCGGCTAGTGGATGGACGTATTTTGGTGGTAGGCGGTCAAGGCGTCGACTATATCGCTGTGGCCTCCGTTGAAATTTATAATCCATCAAGCGACACGTGGTCCTTCACCGGCACTATGAGTACACCTCGAGTGAACTCCACGGCAACCTTGTTAAATAATGGAAAGGTTCTCGTTGTTGGTGGATATAGCATTGATGACAATTCTTTTCCGCTTGCTAGTGCTGAACTCTATGATCCCACTACCAGCACCTTCTCACCCACTGGATCCTTATCTACCGGACGTCGCAATCAAACTGCAACCCTGCTGAATAATGGCAAAGTATTAATTGCAGGCGGATATAACGGAACCACAGTAGATGCACCAGAAATTTATGATCCAACTACTGGTACGTTTAGTGCTACTGGTTCTATGGGTACACCTCGACGCTATCCAACGGCCAATCTTTTATTGGATGGAAAAGTGCTTATTGCAGGTGGATATGATGCAAACTTTAAAGCCCTCGCATCTGCTACCTTATATAACGCACAATCTGGCACCTTTTCAAATACGGGCTCGATGCTAAATGCAATCGGTCGCCAGACAGGAACTCTACTAATCGGCGGCAAAGTACTTATTGCAGGTGGATATGATGGGGTCAATGCATTTTCCGCTGCAGAGCTCTACGATCCAAGCACTGCCATATTTTCTGCTACGGGATCAATGACGGTGCCTCGTTGGCGTCATGTTGAAGCACGTTTATTAAACGGCGATGTCTTGATCGCGGGCGGCAAAGATGACGTTGCCGCACTCGCATCGGCAGAAATATATACAAAGTAAGCCGCCGTCATCAATTTGTCAGCTTAGGCTTCGCAATATGTTCAATCGATGTGCGATTTTCAATGCAACATCTTGCCAATTCAACAAGCGTATTCAAGTCAAGCTTATCTTTTAGGTTGGCTCTGTGCCATTTGACTGTTCGAAGAGTGACATGCAACATACTGTATTCGCTGAACCAAACGAGGCGCCAATATTTGCTTGTCCGAAGCCTTCGCCAAAGGGATCGATCGGCAAAAAATAATTGGAAGCTAAGTTGATTTGACGTCCAAAATCAAGTTGCCCAATATTGTTATTTTTAATACCGATGGTCGACTGTCGTCCAAATAATCTGCTCCCTTGTTGGGCATCTCCGTTAGCGGAGTTAAAACCATTTTCTAAAGTAAATACTGTTTCAAAACCACCGCCCATTTCGTGCGTGCCGCGCAGACCAAAACGTGAACCGCTTTGTACGCCACTGGCAATCCCGAAAAATTGACTGCTTTGAACAGCATAGTCTCTTGTCTGACTGACCGTTGCGTACTGCAAGCCAATATCAATGATCCCGTATAACGTGATGCTGTCTTGCGCCTGCGCAGAAGTTAAGCGACCAATCAGCAAAATAAAAAGTACCGTAAGTTTTTTCATATCTAGTTTGCAAAATACTTTATAGATGACCACCATGCGCTTGGTGTAATTGGTGAATAGGGGTGACGGGTTTGTCGTGGCTGCACATATATCAACCCCCTAATGCCTTCCTCAAAAAGGGATCAATATCCTGTTGAGTTAAGAGCCATTTTTTATAGTCTTTAGGTACATCGACCAACAACATCCCTTTGTGTTTACCAAAAGGCATCGTAGTGGGTGTTCGAGCCTTTTCAGATTCTGTGTATAAATCTTCGATCGTTTTAACGCCTAGCTGCTGACAGATATGATCTAGGATCGCG
>CAIYCP010000646.1 GCA_903924715.1 uncultured beta proteobacterium | reverse complement strand
GGTCTGGCTTTAGTTTTTTGGGGGTATAGCTCAGCTGGGAGAGCGCTTGCATGGCATGCAAGAGGTCAGCGGTTCGATCCCGCTTACCTCCACCAGTCAACGCGAAGAATGCAACAAATCTAGTCCCCATCGTCTAGAGGCCTAGGACATCACCCTTTCACGGTGAGTACAGGGGTTCGAATCCCCTTGGGGACGCCAGTTTTTTGGTAGTTTATCGCTGCGGAGCGGTAGTTCAGTTGGTTAGAATACCGGCCTGTCACGCCGGGGGTCGCGGGTTCGAGTCCCGTCCGCTCCGCCATGTAGCAAAATAAATATGCGCCTTTGAGGCGCTTTTTTATTTTTAGATGGCCGAAAAATCATACTTAAAACCACTCCCTCACTACCGAACTCATCCCCACGCTCACGCGTGTTGCAGCGTTCAAAGTCGTCCGCAAGAAAACCAACCCGCCTATGCATTCTTGTAACCAAGTGTAATGAGGCTATTGCGCATGGATCAACTTATCCATTACCGTCACTAACACGACAGCCTCACGTATAAGATACGAGCCGCTTTCGACTTTTTAGGCTGCACCATGGAATCAAGAATGACTGCTTTAGAAATTCGCTTTGACACGATCCTGCCTACTCTTGCTACAAAAGAAGACCTCAAAAATCTTGAAATCAGCCTGCATCGAGACATTCGCTCGAACACCTGGCTAGTGATCACCTGGGTCACAGCAGTCGTTAGCATGGCGATGACTGGCGTTTTTTACGTTGCGCGGTATCAGATTTAAGGTAGTTTTGGCTAACTACTGAACTAAAGTGATAGTCAAGAGCTAAAGACTTATGGAAACGGACTTCATCGAACACTAAGGCGTTTCATTGACGACAGGCGCAAACCCTCTTAATTGAATATCTGTGCGCCCCTTGGGGATGCAAAGCATATTCCAGGACGCAACCGTTTTACCGTCCGGTAACAGAAAAATGTCGTTGGTCTCTTTAAAATAATTGTCTGCGTTGAATAACCAAGGTCGATGCCAATACAGCTGGTATCCCATTTGCTCAAGCGTCTCAATCAGCAACCTAGATTTGGCAACGCGATCATTTTCAACATACAAAAGGGGCTGATGCTGCGCGATCGTTTTGGAAGCCCCCAACAGCACTTCTCGCTCCATGCCCTCGACGTCGATCTTTATAAAATTGCACCGCAAAAGATTTAACGCGTCGAGCATGATTAGCGGCACGGTCTCTTTGGGTAACTCCATTTCATACTCGAGCGACAGTCCACCAAAATTGAAATTCGCATTTGGATCAACTTGTGGCACTTCGATACTGCCCAAGGTATTACCCACGGCTGCATGATGGCAATGCGCATTGAGCAGGCCATTCACCGCCATATTGGTACATAGAAGTTGGTGAACAGTGCGCTGAGGTTCAAAGGCGATCACACGCCCTTGAATACCCACTTTTTGCGCCATATAAACAGAGTGCGCCCCGATATTGGCACCCACATCTAACACCCAATCGCCCTCGTGTATGACCTGTTCAAACAAGTCAATTTCACCCTGACAGTATTCTCCGTAAGTTTCAAACGACCGACCAATGTATACATCGTTCGGGTTGTAATACATCAACCCGTGTCTACATTGCTTAGATCGATAGTGAACATGCATGACTGTTGAGATCAACCCACCGCAGTGCGCACCGAAGCCGTCGACATCAGCTTCAGCCTGAGGCCCGCCTTCATCATCTGAAAGCAGTGGCTAAGCCACCGTGCATTTGGATGCCCCATTGATTGGCGATTGGCACGACTTGCGCAAAATCAGCAATCGCTTC
>CAIYCP010000645.1 GCA_903924715.1 uncultured beta proteobacterium | reverse complement strand
GCGGGGCCCGGGAGGGCGAGGTGGTTTTAGTTCTTAAAAACGAGCTCAACGCCCAGCAGCCACCATAGCCCGAACACACTCCCCCACCAACCCCGGCCCCCGGTAAATCAACCCCGTATAGACCTGCACCGCATCCGCACCCGCAGCGATCTTCTCAGCCGCGTGTTGCCCTGACACAATGCCACCCACGCCGATAATCGAGAGCGACGTGCCAACCCGCTGCCGCAGCCGTGCGATCACCTCAAGCGATCGAGCATGTAAGGGTGCACCCGAAAGCCCCCCCGCTTCATCTGCATGCGGCATGCCCAGCACGGCAGAGCGCTCAGTTGTGGTATTGGTCGCGATGACACCATCGATGCCATGACGTGGCAGCACCTGCGCGATGATATCGATTTGCTCTTGCGTTAAATCAGGTGCGATTTTGACAGCCAAAGGTACCCGTCGCCTGTACTGCGCGGCAAGCTCGAGCCGACGTTGCTGCAGTTGCGATAACAAATCATCGAGCTCATGCTCGCCTTGAAGCGCGCGTAAATTTTTTGTATTGGGCGATGAGATGTTCACCGTGATGTAATCGGCGTGCGGATAGACACCCGTTAAACCAAGCAGATAGTCATTCACGGCTTGTTCAATAGGTGTATCCGCATTTTTTCCGATGTTAAGCCCAACAATGCCACCCTTACTGCGCCACGTGCTGCGCGCCACATTCGCTAAAAAAGTATCTAAGCCAAGATTGTTGAAACCGAGCCGATTGATCAACGCTTGTGCCTGCGGAATTCTGAACATACGAGGTTTAGGATTGCCGGGTTGAGCACGAGGGGTGACCGTACCGACTTCAATAAAACCAAAACCTAAATTGCCCATCGCGTCGATATGAGCCCCGTTTTTATCGAGCCCTGCGGCTAAGCCCACGCGGTTCAGCACGGGCAAACCCATTAACGTAAAAGGATCGGACATCCTGCTGTGCATCATGCCGCGCGTTAGAGAACAATCGTAAGCCTTTTGCAAGGCGTGTAGCGTTGTCTCGTGTGCAGTTTCGGCATCTAAGGCAAATAATGCCTGGCGGGCGAGGGGATAAGCTTGAAAAAGAATCGACATAAATAAAAAGGAAAATTAAAAAGACAAAGAAAAAGAACAGGTACCCTGCACCGACTTTAAAGGACAGTCAAAGGAGCGGGTGGTTGTTGCTGCCAGATCCCGTGGTAGCGGTACTGGGCAGGTGTAAAGTTTGATTTGTAGGCCATCTTGGCACTGTGTTCGATCCAGTAGCCTAAGTACAGCCATTTTAGATTCAACTGACGACACTGTTGAATCTGCCAAAGGATACTGTAGGTACCCGGACTGCCGGCCAGCGTTGGATCGTAGAAAGTGTAAACCGAGGATAGACCCTGCTCAAGCACATCGATAATTGACACCATACACAAATGGCCGTCTTCATCACGAAACTCGACGAGCCGTGTATTCACCCGGCTCGCTAATAAAAACTGACCATACTGCGCCTGATTGTCTTCGTCCATGCCACCACCCGAATGGCGGGCCGCTTGATAGCGGGTATACAACGCATAATGCTCTTGCGACCATGCCAGCTTGGCGACGAGGGGGCGCAGATTTTGATGGCGCTTGAAGATGCGCTTTTGCGTGCGTGTGGCAGTGAACGCTTCGGTATCAACCCGTACAGGGATGCATGCTCGACAGTCGTCACAGTGAGGTCGGTAGGTAAACAAACCACTACGCCGAAAACCTTCGTCGACCAATTGAGAGTAGGTGTCGGCATTGATGAGATGCCCCGGCGCCGCGACTTGCGAGCGCGCCTGATGCCCAGGCAGATAACTGCACGGGTAGGGCGCTGTGGCGTAAAACTGCAGCGCGGCGAAAGGTAGCTCTTTAACTTGGCTCATATCCGAGGTCTAGAGAACAGCTTTGAGGCAGGCATGCGAACGTAAACGATCGCACATCTCACAAGAATAGTACAGAACTTATCTGCTGACACGAACCTGCGGATGTAACACGCCTTCGTGATCGAGCCAACCGCTTGCCCAGGCGATGTCGGGCTCGGCGGTGTACCGCTGCACATGTGCAAGAAATTGCTCACGCGGTACAGCGCCTGCACCCATACTCGCTAAATGAGACGTTTGCATTTGGCAGTCAATCCAGCCCACCTGCTGGCGGTTTAAGAACCAGACTAAATGTGCCAAGGCAATCTTTGACGCGTCGGTGCTGTGGCTAAACATCGATTCGCCAAAAAACATTTTTCCAATACTGACGCCGTATAAGCCGCCGACGAGCGCGTCGTTGATCCAAGTTTCGATACTGTGCACTTGTCCCACAAGATGCCAAGCCTGATAGGCGAGCTGCATTTCTTCGGTGATCCAGGTGCCGGGCTGACCACCTTGTGCGGGTCGAGCACAGCCGCGCAGCACCGCTGCAAATGCCGTATCGACCTTGACGACCACATCAAAATTTTCTGCTTGTTGTGCTTTGGCAATTTGACGCAAACGCTTGTTTAAAGAGTGCGACAAATGAAGCGCATCACATTTGAGAACCATGCGCGGATCGGGTGACCACCACAGGGGCGGTTCGTCTTGCGAAAACCAAGGGAAAATACCTTGGGTATAGGCGGCACGTAAACGTGGGATGGATAAATCTGCGCCTGCCGCCAGTAATCCCGCAGGTTCTGCGAGTGCTTGAGTGACTTCTGGAAATGGCGAATCAGGCTCAAGCCAAGTCAGCTGCAAAGAAGCCATGACAAATTAAGGCCCTTAGCGTTTGATCGGACTGAGCGAGTAGTGATGTGTCTCGAAATGGCCGGTTTCGCGTTCGCGCAGATAATGCTTAAGCGTTGTTGAAACCGACTTGAAGGCCAGGTTATCCCAAGGGATTTCATCCAGGCCATACCAGCGGGCTTCGAGCGTTTCAGGGCCCGGGTCAAGCTCTGGGCCTAAGGCCTCGGCCAAGAAATAGACGTGTACTTGATCGACATGGGCAATGTTGATCACCGTATACAGCTGGCCCAACTCGATGCGGACACCGGCTTCTTCTTGGGTTTCGCGCTCGGCGC
>CAIYCP010000644.1 GCA_903924715.1 uncultured beta proteobacterium | reverse complement strand
GCCCATGACCGACAAAATGAAGAAGGCGTTGGCCAATCCAACCGATAATCCTGATCCTGCGAGCTATTGATTTTCGTCATCATTAAAACGAGAACCGTTGCATGAATTACAAGTGGAACTGGGGCATTTTGTTTGAAGTGTCGCCTGAAGGTAAGGGCACTTATCTCGAAATGCTGCTTTCCGGCCTGGCCTGGACGCTGATCACTGCGTTCTGTGCCTGGATGATTGCAATGCTGCTCGGCGTCGCGGTGGGGGTCTTGCGTACTCTGCCAAGCCGCACGGGTCGCATTGTGGGCAATGCCTATGTTGAGTTCTTTCGTAACATACCGCTACTTGTGCAGCTGTTCTTATGGTATTTCGTTGTGCCTGAGCTGGTTCCTGAGCACGTGGGGGACTGGCTCAAGCAATTACCGAATGCCGCGTTTTATAACGGGGTGTTAGGCGTTGGTTTATTTATGTCCGCGCGTGTGGCCGAACAGGTGCGCACGGGCGTAGAGTCTTTGCCAGTTGGGCAACGTATGGCCAGTACCGCTTTAGGGATGACGATTGCGCAAACCTATCGCTATGTGTTGATGCCCATGGTGTTTCGAATCATTTTTCCACCGCTGACGTCAGAGTTATTAAATACGATTAAAAATACGTCGGTCGCACTCACGATCGGGTTGATGGAGCTCACGGCGCGTGCGCGCTCGATGCAAGAATTTTCGTTTCAGGTCTTTGAAGCGTTTACGGTGGCGACCTTGCTGTATTTATTGACGAACATGATCGTCACGATACTGATGCGTCGTCTTGAGAAGTCGATTGCAGTACCAGGCTACCTTGGTACGTCGGCGAACGTGGTCGTTCATTAAAGGCGCGCCATGTTTAGCAATTTTGATTTCGATGTGATCGCACGTACCTGGCCTTATCTTTTTAAAGAGGGCATGTCGTTTACTGTGATGCTTACTACGCTGGCGACAGCGGCCGGTATTGTCTTGGGTACGGTGCTCGCCTTATTGCGTTTGTCAAAATTTGTTGTCCTGCAGCGTATTGCTGCCACCTATGTCAATATCATTCGTTCATTGCCGTTAGTGCTGGTTATTTTTTGGTTTTATTTTTTGCTGCCCTACATTGGTCAGTGGATCTTAGGCTCTGAACGACCGATGGCCGTTGGGGCCTTTATGTCAGCCCTGGTCACGTTTTCATTGTTTGAAGCGGCTTACTTTTCAGAGATTATGCGTGCGGGCATTCAGGCTGTGCCGCGCGGTCAGTTTGCTGCGGCCCAAGCGCTAGGTATGCGTTATCACCAAGTGATGTGTTACATCGTCTTGCCCCAGGCGTTTAGGGCGATGACACCGCTGTTGTTAACCCAGTCGATTATTTTGTTTCAAGACACTTCGCTGGTGTATGTGTTGTCGTTAACTGATTTTTTAGGTGCGGCCAGCAAGGTCGCTCAGCGCGATGGTCGTTTGGTTGAGATGTATATTTTTGCGGCGTTGGTGTACTTTTTGATCTCGTTTGGTGCTTCAACCTTGGTTAAGCGTTTGCAAGCCCGGATTGCGGTGCGTTGATCAAATTCACTATTTAGCCAAATCAAACCATGGCGACGCGCGATCATGGCTTGCGGCAATCTTGACGACCATACCTTTTGTTAACGGTAAAGGCTGATCAAAACGATAAATCGTTCGTTGCCAGGCCGTGGTTGAACGGATATCAGTCGGGGGGTTTTCCCAGATAGTGGTGGTATCGAGTTCGATGCGAATCCATTGCACCACGCCATAGCACAAGCCCTCTGTCATGGCGGTGAGTTCTAAAATCTTTTCTTCTGCGGGATATGAATCCTGATTCATAAAGTCAAAGCGAAACGCATCAACGGGCATACTCATTGGGGTTAGCGCAATATCTTCGCGATAGAACGGGATTTTTTTCGAGGCAATCGAATTAAAGTGCGACAGATCAAAACCATGGCCGTGTTCAACTCGCAGATACTGACCTGCAGCCTCGCCGCCCATTAAGGCAATCATGATGCTGGCCGCGTGCGGCACAATCAAGGCGTCGGGTTTAAGCAGGCGTTTTTTTGCGTCTTCGATAGCGGGCAGTACGTGTTCGCCAATGATCGCGCTATCAAAAATCTCATGAATCAGCACGTCTGCTTTTTCTGGCAAGTCTTTGCCAACTTCAACGTCATACGATATTTTTGAAAGGATGGTGACGGTGTCTGCATAGCCGTTGATTTTGACAATTTCGGTTGCAGTTTTTGCCACGAGCGGCTCGGCCTCGCAGGCAACAACTTG
>CAIYCP010000643.1 GCA_903924715.1 uncultured beta proteobacterium | reverse complement strand
TGCTCAACTCAAGTTGACGCAATTCGGTCACGTCTTCAATCCCTACGTCGACGGCCTCGATGTCGCCCTGTACATTAATAGAGGGATGGTATGTCAACAAAAAGTCACGCCGCACGCCGTCGAAGTCTAGCTGGTACTCAGTGGTCAGCAACGCAGTGAGGTCATTAAAAGGGACCAAACTATCTGCAAAGAGCGTGCTGTAAATTTCTAACCACAGCTCTAACTCTTTAGGATCTTGCATCTTCAGAAGCTCGGGAAACAAGCGACCGGCAAGGTTTTTTTCACCAAAATACCTTACACATTTCTCAGAATATTCTTGAGTAATCTTCGCAGACTTATCTAACTTCATGAAGCCCTGCGGAATATGGGCAAACACTTCGCTCAAGCGTTTATTAGATGTTCCTAAACGCTGACTTGTTTGAGTAAAGAGCGTTTGCCAGAGCTTGGGAAGGGTCGAGAGCACTTCAAGAAAAGGCACCTGGTCGACACTAAGAATTGTGCAGTCTTGTATCGAGGTAACCGTCGCAGAGCAACGACTGCCTGGTACCAAGCACGACATTTCGCCGAAACACTGAATGTTATCGACTTGAGCAATAATCTCGCCATTGACGATGACATGCACCGCACCGGCAACGAGCCAGAAAACCCGGCTCGCAGGCTCTCCCTGGACGAGCAACTGCTGGCCATGGGGTACACGAACCTCTTGGAGCCTCGACGCAAGCAGCTCTAGCTCGTGATCGGACAGATCCTTAAAAAGGGCTGTCTTTCTGAGAATTTCAAAGCGACTTTGGGGGGAAGGCGCATTCTCTGGCTGTGGCGATTTGATATCCATATTAACGAATATCTTAATTCAGTGGCCGCCCTCTTATTTGCCAGATAAAGGCTATTTTTACCCCGTTAATTTCATCAATCTCGGAGTCAAAGCGGTCAGGTCCAATTCTGACACCCAAGTCAGCATTCAACAGACACTCTTTTAAACACAATCTAATCGGCCCTGATATCCAGTGCCTGAACCAGTTTTTTATATTTCACTAACTCATCTTGCACAAAAGCAGAGAACGCCTCGGGCGTTGCAGCACCTTCTGTTTGCAACCCCTGCTCTTCCAGTGTTTTTTTCGTCTTGGGATCAGCCATGGCCGCCTTAACCGCCCGATCAATCTGTGCAACCAGCGCAGGCGGCATACCTTTGGGCCCCATAATTGAATACCAATTTGTCACGTCAAACCCATTAATACCAACCTCAGAGAAGGTAGGGATATTTGGCAACTGAGGCAAGCGTTGCGGCGTTGAAATCGCGAGCGCTTTGAGTTTGCCAGAACGTATTTGCTCAAGCACAGGAGGCAACGTATCAAAATTCATGGTGATTTGACCCGCCAGTAAATCAATAATTGCCTGCCCGCTGCCTTTGTAAGGAATGTGATTAAGCGAAATACCGGCAATTTGTGAAAACAAAGCGCCCGCTAAATGCTGCGTGCTTCCGATCCCGGAAGAACCATAAGTCAAGACTCCGGGCTTGGCCTTCGCAAAGGCGATGAGCGCAGCAACAGACTCAGCTGGTACGGCAGGATTCAGCACCAATACGTTTGGAACGTAACCTAGATACGTAATCGGCGTAAAGTCAGTGGCTGGGTCATAGGGGATGTTTTTTAAGACAAACGGCGAAATCGCATTTGAATTCGAATGGCCCATTAACAAGCTATAGCCATCGGGCGCCGACTTCGCAATGTAATCGGCGGCGATGGTGCCTGCCGCTCCCGCTTTATTTTCAACAACAACGGCCTGACCCAACGAAGCCGTCATTGGCACACTCAGCGCGCGCGCAACAATATCCGTGCCACCACCTGGGGCAAAGCCGACAATCAGATGAATCGGCTTCATCGGCCAAGTTTGCGCAGTCACGTTCAACGAGATACTGGCCAAAACAAACCCGAGAACTTTCAACCCTGTTAGTAACCATTTTTTAGCCACGCGATTGCTTTTATTTTTATTCATGCTGTCAGTCCCCCAATCATGGATTTTTATCGCGCCTCAACGCTCGCAGCCTAGCATACCGTTGAACCAGGTCTTCAGGTGGCTTTAACTGGCATCGGCGGGGGCTTGGCAAACCAGAATAACGCCGAACCCGCCCCAGAAATGAGCGCCAGTACGGTAAATCCAAGCATGTAATTACCCGTCGCGTCTCCCATAATGCCTGCGAGCAAGGGGCCAGAGATCTGCCCAAGAGCCGTCAATAAGGCCGACAAGCCAAGAATCATGCCGATTGACTTACGACCAAAATAATCCGCACGAATCGCTTGCATGAAAGGGCCACGAATCCCCCACGCCAAACCATGTAATACCGCAAAGCCAATCAGCATGGTCGGCCCTGCCGCGTAGGTCAGCATCAACAGGCCACCCATATGCATCAACATGCAGGTCGCCGCCATTCTGTTTTTGCGCAGCTTATCGCCAAACCAGCCGCCCAACAACACGCCGACTACCTGAAACGCCGTCATCAACGTGACGTAGACGGCCGCCTCAGAAATTGTATAACCCAATGAAATGCGCATGTGGTTAATGGCATGTGTATTAACAGCCGTCACAACAATCAAGGCCACGCCATGGCCTGCTGACAAAAGCCAAAATGATTTTGTGCGCAAGGCTTGTCGCGCAGTGAATTCGGGTTCATTGCTCACGTCAGGAGTGGCGCTTAAATCAACATTGCCGCGGGTAGCACCCAACCCATCAACCGTCTCACCAAAGTCTTCAGGGCGCCGGCGAAAGATACAGGCCAGCGGATAGCCCAACACAATCACTACAACGCCACAAACGAAGGCCGTCGGGCGCCAACCGTAGCTCTGCATGCTCAGGGCAACCAAAGGAACAAACATGCCACCGAGCGCGAGACCCAAACCAACCGATGACAAGGCGCGTGCCCGCTTTTTTTCAAACCACTGAATAATGCCCACGTTCAGCGGAAAATACCCAGCCATCGAAGAGCCGATCGCGATCACAATGACCGCACCATAAAACTGGGTCAACGATTCGATTTGGCTGAGCAGCATAAACCCAATGCCAAACATGACGACGCCGATTCGAATCACGCCGCGCGAGCCAAAGCGGTCAAGAAACCAGCCCAGCAACGGGCCAATAATGGCCGCTTCCATTGACATCATTGCTGAGGCTGCAGATACCGAGGTTTTGCTCCAGCCTTTTTCTTCGA
>CAIYCP010000642.1 GCA_903924715.1 uncultured beta proteobacterium | reverse complement strand
GCATTCAATCGCTAAACCGGAAGATATCTGGCCACATAAAAAACACCCGCAAAGGCCATGCCAACCACGGCGGACATCCAGGTGATCATTTTCCAAGTGCATGAATTGATTTCATGGTGGATGGTGGTGGTGAGTTTAAGTTCTAGACGCTTGAGGTCTTCTTTGGTTGCGAGTGTTGGCGCAATCGTATCAAAGCGGGTTTCAAGCATAGTCATTCTTGTTTCCATCTAGTCATTCCAAAAGCCAAGGCCAACGAATATTTTAAGTTTTTTGGTTTCGTCTGTATGAATGATACGTGATAGTTTTGTATAGATAAAATCGCTATCGCGCTTGGTTTAAACGGCGGATTGGAATAGCATTGCGATCAAACAACCATAAAAAGCAGGGGATGTATGAAAAACGCTAACTTCCGTCGTGTCGCCTATGCAATGCTGGCGACCGTATTGTTCGGTCTCTCGTCCGCCTCCGTCGTGGCGCAAACGGCGCAATGGCCGACGCGTTCGATCAAGATCGTGATTCCGTTTGGTGCTGGCGGGGGCACAGACGTGATTGGTCGATTTTTGGCACAAAAACTGACAGAAAATTTGGGTCAAACGGTGGTGGTTGATAACCGCCCCGGCGCGGGTGGCAGCCTGGGGAGTGCTGAAGTTGCACGGGCACCTGCTGATGGTTACACCATTTTGTTGGGCTCAAGCTCGACGCATGGGATCAACCCTGGCATGTATGCCAAATTACCCTACGATCCCCTTAAAGATTTTGAGCCGATTGGGCTGATCGCAACCAACTTGTTTGTGATGTCGGTGCCCAACGACTCGCCCGTCAAAACTGTTGCTGACTTGGTGAGACTGTCACAGGCTTCGCCAGGTCAGTACGACTATGCCTCGTCAGGAAATGGCACGACTAGCCATCTTGCTGCGGCCTTGTTTGTTCATATGTCGGGCGCCAAACTCACGCATATTCCCTATAAAAGTAATGTGCCAGGCTTGACTGATTTGATGGCTGGACGTGTGGCGATGATGTTTGACAATATTACGGCGATGCAGAGGCAAATCAGTGCCGGCATGATTCGCCCCATTGCGACAACTGGCTTAAAGCGCAATGTTGCTTTGAAAGACGTTCCGACCTTAGATGAGTCAGGCGTCAAGGGTTACGACCTACAGGGATGGTTCTGTTTTCTTGCACCGGCGGGCACGCCAATCGATATTGTCACCAGGCTGAATCAGGCGCTGGTCAAAGTGATTGCGATGCCCGAGGTGACAGAAAAACTGATCGCGTTTGGCGCAGATCCAGAAACCAGCACACCACAAGAGCTAAAAAACCTGATTGCTTCTGAAATTATCAAATACAAAAAAATTATTGATATTGCAGGCGCAAAGGTCGAGTAAATTTAGGCTTTGCTTGTTAGGCGACGATCAGTGTCTTGGCCGTGATTGCAATTCGCAGGGCTGTGACAAACTGTTGCACTTTTACGCTTGTGCGCTTCGGGCTTGCTTGAGAAAATAACTACTTCACGAGATAGGAGTGTTGTAGATGGAAGCGCGAGTAGTTCCCTTTGAAAAGTTTCAGGTCAATACCCAAGAGCGTTTGACCCGAATTGAAACCCGCCTAGATACCTTTGCCACTAAGGCGGATTTGCACCAAGCGCTTCACAGCACGACTTGGAAAATTTTGGGTGGTGCGTTGAGTGGCGCGTCTGCTCTAGTCGGCATCGTTTATTGGATCGCGCGCAATGTTCATTAAGGCGGCATCCGGTGCCGGATTTTCAAACTAGCTGGCCATTGCAGCCAAGGCTTTAACCACAGCTCTTACAGTTTGACCGCGCGCGTTCATCAATATTTTTAATGTCTCGGCGGCCTGCGCAGGTGAAAGTTTTAATTGTGCATTCGCTAAAAACTTTTCTTGTATATCTGCCGCTGACATCGCGCGATCGCCGGCGCCTTTATTGACGGGCACCTGATGGCTAAGTGTTGAGCCATCTTTAAAAGTAATCGTCACACCACCTGAAAAATATTTCGGAAACTGAGACTCAGGGTCCGCCTTGCAAATCACTTTGCGCGTCAAGGCCTGAACCTGCTGATCAATCAGCGCTTCTGGCGTGAGCTCTTTGAGCCCGAACCTTCCTTTTAGCAAACACATCGCCACACAGAACTGAGCACTAAATTTTGCCTCGTAATCGGTGGTGACTTTTTGTTTAACTTCGGGCGGCTCTGCAACGATGTGTAACGTAGGCTCTGGCAGCCACGCGGTAATCTCGGCGATTTCGTCAATGCGCTCGCTCACCTGCGTGCTCAAAACAATGGCAGCCTCTGAACAGCCATGGCTAAAGTGACAAATCGGATAAGGCTTGATCGCGGTTTCTAGCATGCGCCACTCATGACCAAAGGTGTCAACCAACAGCCCTGGTAAGGGTTTGGTGTCGTGTAAGTGCGTGTCGTACAAACCAAAACGGCCCTCGTAGGGGCGAGTCGGTGCGACAAAGCCTGCTTGAACCATGTGCGCAGCGGTGATCCCAGCTAAAGCGCCCCAGCCAGGGTGCATGCGTTTGGTCCAGGCGCCTTCTTCAAGAAACGCCTGTACGCCAGAAGTGGTGCTGGCGGCAACGCCTTGCGCTGCGCAAAGTTGCGCTGCGTCAAGGCCCAGCAACTTGCCTGCGACAACGGCCGCGCTAAAGTGCGACACGATTCCGGTGGCATGAAAGCCAACATGATGAAAGCCCCCTTGCACCGAGGCGCCAATGCGGATGGCGACTTCCATGCCCAGAATGTAGGCGCACAGCATTTCATCCCAGGTGGCATCCGCCTGTTCTGAAATGGCCAGGGCCGTAGGTAAGCTTGCGACAGAAGCGTGAATGATGCTGGCAAGATGTGTGTCATCAAAATCCAGGCCATGCATTAACAAACCATTTGCAAACGCGGCATCGCGCGGGGCGAGGCGCTTTGTTGAGCCAATGACAAAACAATCCCCTTGGCCTGCGGCAGCACAGATGCCCGCCAATGAGGGCGCGGCATAGTCTTGCGAATACGACGCGAGCGCGAGCCCGAAGCTATCAAGCAGGTGTAGCTCGGCTTTCGCGAAAGCCTCTGCGGGTAAAGACTGAGGCGTGCAAATAAAGACGTACTTAGCAAGTTTTTGCGCAAGACTGAGGTCGCTTGCGTTGGTTTGAATTGCAATAGGGGTGGTCTTCATGCGTGTGATCAACAATGTTTGAAGACTTCTACCTTAGCATTTCACCCGCGTCAGACGCCATATAGCCAATTAGCAGGGCAAAAGTTGCGCTGATCTTGCAAATTAACGTTTACCACTAGCGTTAAGGTTCATGCTGCGAGCGCCGCAATTCAACTGAATCGCAAAGGCTAAGTTTTTCATAGTCAAGATCTTGATCTATTTTGTTCGTTTGTACCCTCTAACTGAAAATCAGGAGCAGTAGCATGTTCAGTCGTTTTGAAAGATTAGCACTTGCCACAAAGCTGTCGATTGCTTTTGTATTTCTTATTATTGTGACGGCAGTTGTTTCAGGGATGACCATTTGGAGGGTACAGGTATTGGTCGAGATGTCGGAAACGATTTTCAAGAAAGATTTGATCGGTGTATCGCTACTTCGAATGACCAATCGGGATGTTAATGCAATCGGGCGTATGTTGAACCGATCGTTATTAGCCCGCAATTATGGAGACTTTGGCGTAGTTGCCGAAATGCAAAACAACATTGACAATACTAAAAAGCAACTTGCGACAACGGTGAAAGAAGCCAGAGGGACGCTTGTTCGGCCGAAGGCGATAGAGCTAATCAATGTAGCAGAAGAGCGGTTGGGGGTTTGGCTCGCAGCCGTCGATAAAGTTTTAAAAGTTGCCGACTCGGAAGGTTTCGCGAAAGGATATCAAGTAACAGCGTCCAAAGAGTATCAGGATTTGTTGGCGCAAACGGTTAGAGGTTTCGCCGAAATTTCAGCGTTCAAGATAGAGGGCGCGCAAGCTAATTATGAAAAAAGTGTTGAGCTATCCTCGACTTTGATGCTCACCATCTGGGCTGGCTTGGCAATCAGTGCGTTATTCAGTGTGTTGTTGGGTATCGGCATCACGCGGTCGATTAAAAATCCGATTAAAGGATTGTCAGATTCCTTAAACGATCTCGCAAAAGAAAATCTTGATACGAACGTGCCATATACCAATCAGAAGAATGAAATAGGCCTGATGGCACAAGATGTGCTGAAGCTTCAGGCAAGTTTGCAGGCGGGTGCAGCGGTGGCCGCGACGGTTAAAGCAAATAATATTAAAGCGCAACAAACGACCGAAGAGATTGGTGGAATTATTTCGCTTGCAGCAGCCGGCGACTTTACGGCTGCAGTGCCGCTTGAAAACAAAGAAGGTTTCTTTTTAGATATCAGCAAACAAGTTAATCGCTTAATTGACACGGCGCGCCAATCCTTTGTGGCGATCTCAAAAAATGCTGGGACACTTGCCTCGTCTTCTGAAGAGTTGGCGGCAGTGAGCACACAGATGAGCTCGAATGCAGAAGAAACCTCTGCGCAAGCCAAAGCGGTGTCGAACGCTGCAGGTGAAGTCAGCAGCAACACACAGGCCGTTGCAGCAAGTGTCGAAGAGATGAGCGCAACCATCCGCGAAATATCGATTAACGCAGTGCAGGCCTCAACGATTGCCACGCAGGCGGTGTCACTCGCTCAGCAGGCCAGCGCCACCATGGCCAAGCTGGATAGCAGCAGTCTTGAAATCGGCAATGTCCTCAAGATGATCTCAAGCATCGCAGAGCAAACGAACTTGTTGGCGTTGAATGCGACGATTGAAGCGGCCCGTGCGGGTGAATTAGGCAAGGGTTTTGCGGTGGTTGCGAATGAAGTGAAAGAGCTTGCGCGTCAAACTGCAAAGGCGACTGAAGAAATTGGTGGCAACATCAGTTCGATTCAAGGCAATACCAAAGAGGCCGTGAGTGCGATCGTAGAAATTACCAGCGTCATCAATAGAATCAACGATATCTCTGGCATGATCGCAAGCGCTGTTGAAGAGCAGGCTGCAACAACCGGCGAAATGGGTCGTAACGTCACTGCTGCGGCAAGCAGCAGCGCCAATATCGCCTCGAATATCGTCTATGTGTCTGAAACGGCACAAAACACCACAGAAGGTGCGAACAACTCAAAACTTGCTTCTCAGCAGTTGGCTGAAATTGCGGTCGAGTTGCAGGGCCTAGTTAATAAATTCAAGTTCTAGTCTAGATTCAACGTCGAGATCGAGAACAAAATGGAAGAATCGGACGAGGAAATCGTATTAGAGTTTATTCTCGAGGCTCGAGAGATTCTCGATGCGTTGGATCAGGACTTTGTACAACTTGAATTAAAACCTGACGATCCTAAGTTGATTGGCAATATCTTTCGCGGGATGCACACGCTGAAAGGTAGTAGTGGCGTGTTTGCTTACAAGCGTTTAGAAAAACTAGCCCATGCAGCAGAGTCGCTGATGAGCGCCTTGCGTGAAGGTGCACTTCAGTTTGACTCAAACCAAGCCAGTAGTTTGCTCAAAGCCGTCGATATCATTCGTGACATTGTTACAAATATCGACCTGCATCGACTTGAACCAGAAGGAAACGACGATGCGCTGGTGAGCAATTTGCTGGCACTTTCGCAAGGCTTGGTGCCAGCGCCGATCGCCATTGCACCGGCCCCTTCGCCGGCCATCGCACCGATGCCTAGCCTGGCTGCGCCAGAACCTTCTGTTGCGGCTGTTGCGGCACCACCGGCAACGCAAACCTTACCTGCTGCACCGTTGGCAACGGATCCCGATGAGTCTCAGCACCCGGATCAGGATTCGACAGAGATCGACGTCGCAAAGAGCCGCTCTGCTAAGCCCAACGAGCAGGCAGCAGCTCCGGTCAAGGTAAGTTTGGAAGTTCTCGATAAGCTCATTAACGTCGCCAGCGAAATGGTGCTGGCCCGCAATCGCTTGTTGCCCTTCGCCAATGTGTTTCGCGACCCTGTGTTTTCATCGGCAGTCAGAAGTATCGACTTGTTAACGCGTGAGTTACAAGAACGGATGATGACTACGCGGATGGAGCCAATTTCTCAGGTGTGGATGAAGTTCCCTCGACTCGTACGAGATATTTCAGCTGAACTGGGTAAAAAAGTAGAAGTGATTCAAGAAGGTGCAGACACAGAGCTTGATCGAACGCTACTCGATACGATACGTGATCCACTGATCCATATCATTCGAAATTGTGTGGATCATGGCATTGAAATGCCATCATCGCGCTTAGAAAACGGCAAGCCCGAAATTGGTCGTATTC
>CAIYCP010000641.1 GCA_903924715.1 uncultured beta proteobacterium | reverse complement strand
TGGCGCGCATGACGATCTCGTCATGCCCTATTGGTTTGCCCAAGATGCAGCAAACGCCATACCAAACTCGCGCTTAGTCATCTATGAACATGGTGGCCACATGTTTCCCGAAACTAGAACCTCTGATTTTCTTAAAGAGGTAAATACCTTTATCTCCTAACCGCAATTTGCTATTGACTTATGTGCGCTTCACCACTTTGCCCGCAAGCATGCTCACCCGTTTTATAAAAGAGGATATGTCATGTCAGAAGATTCTTTGCATAAATCCGCTATCGTGATCGATGGCTTAATTGTTTCAAATTGGAGCAGACAGGTATTTGAAGATATGCACCGAGGCGGATTAACCGCCGCAAACTGCACCTGTTCAGTTTGGGAAGGCCTGCGCGAGACGATGATTAATATCGCCCAATGGAAAAAGGCTTTTCTTGAGCACGCAGATATCATCATGCAGGTGCGCAGCGCAGAAGACATTCAGCGAGCCAAGCAATCGAACAAGGTTGGCATTATCCTTGGCTGGCAAAACACTAGCGCGATCGAAGATCGTTTGGATCTACTGCCACTATTCAAAGACATTGGGGTCGGTGTCATTCAAATTACCTACAACACCCAAAACCTTGTCGGTTCTGGCTGCTGGGAACCCAACGACAGTGGCTTGTCTGGCTTTGGGAGAGAAGTCGTTACCGAAATGAATCGCTTAGGAATTTTGATTGATCTTTCACACGTTGGTCCTAAGACGTCTGCTGATGCTGTTGCTTTTTCGAAAAGACCTTGCGCTTATACCCATGTGGCTCCGTTTAGTGCTTTTAATAATTCGCGCAACAAGACCGATCAACAATTAAAAGAAATTATCAATAGTGGTGGTTTTGTTGGCGTCGCAACCTATCCGCCTTTTATGAAAACTGGTGCAAATACTACGTTAGATGACTGTGTGGATTTATTTGAATATATGATCAATCTCTGCGGCGAAACCAATATTGGCATTGGCACTGATTCCACGCAAGGTCACGGCGATGACTTCTTTGATTGGTTACGTCAAGACAAAGGTTATGCGCGTCGCGCAAATCCTGGTCGAGGACGCGCCCCGTTTGTTAAGGGCATGGAAACACTCGCTGATTACCCGCGGTTAACCGAGGCAATGCAACGTCGCGGTTGGAGCGAAAAGCGCATACGTGCAATTCTTGGTGAAAATTGGCTACGTTTTTTAGGTGAAAGTCTGACCCCGCAATAATCGCATCGGCTTAAGCCGTGATATCAAACACTCATTGAATGACTTTTTTTAATCAAAGGTCAGTCACCGCAGCAAACTGTAGAGGAGAATGTCATGCTTAGCCTTAATTCACCCGTTCACTCAGCCCTCGAGCCTAGTTCTTCAGCCAAGAGCAGATCCCGTTTAGTACGGACTTTGCATTATGGCCTTTTGTTCGCTGTGTTCAGTATTTGTCAGCCATCCATCGCTCAAGTATTTCCTGCGCGTCCAGTATCATTCATCGTGCCATTTGCGGTTGGCAGTTCGACCGATATCATGACCCGCCTTTTAGCCAAAGGCTTAAATGAGCGACTCAATACGAGTAATTTTATTGTTGAAGACAAACCTGGGGCAAGCGGTATCGTAGGTGCAAGTTACGTAGCGAAGGCTAAGCCAGACGGTTACACCTTACTGATGACAACAGGCACAACACATTCACAGAACCCGTGGTTGTTCAAGCAGCTTAGTTACAACCCAATGGCCGATTTTGATGCGGTTGCTGGAATTGGTGGTGTACCGCTTGCATTACTGGTTAAAAACGATTCGCCAATTAAAAATTTAACTGAATTGATCAGCTTTGTGAAATCCACCACGACACCTCAGTCGTATGGAACCGCCTTTGGTCTGGCAACGATTTGCTCAGAAACTATAAAAAAATCATCAGGTATTCAGCTGACGCAAATTCCGTATAAAAGTAGCCCTCAAGCGATCACTGAACTCATTGGCGGCCAAACATTAATGCTATGCAATGACTTGAACAGTTCAATGTCTGCCATACGAAGCAATCAGGTTCGGGCGCTTGCCGTCACCATCGAGACGCGCTCTGCGCAGCTGCCTGAGGTCCCTGCCATCACTGAATTTATGCCCGCGTTTCCAACCATGCGTTCCTGGGTTGCTGTCGTAGCGCCAAAAGGCACGCCATCCGAAATTATAGGTATGCTTGCAAAAAATATTCTGGAAGTAACCTCTTCAGAGTCCTTTCTAAAACCACTCGCTCTAAACGGTTTCGAGCGCTTAGCACTCGGCGAACAATCGCTCACCGCCTTTTTTAATGAAGAACTTAAGAAATCAAAAACGCTCATCCAAGATGCGGGCATCGAACCGCAATAGTGTTTATATTCAAATAATTTCTATCGCAACCTTTAAGCCTCAGAGAATAATGCCATGATGACTCAAGAATTTGGTGAATTCATCGCAAATCGATCATGCAATTGGTCGACCCAAGCAATACATCAAGCTTCGCGAGCATTTATCGATACAGTCGCCTGCATGATTGCCGGTCGCAAAGACGCTGCTGTGGTGCGCGCATCGCAGACATTTAAGCAGTGGTCAAGCACCGACGTTGGCACCCTCAGCGTCACGGGTCAGCGATTACCGGCACCATGGGCGGCTTTGGTCGATGGCGCTGCCGCTCACGCTCTGGATTACGACGATGTCTCTGAGCCCGCACTCACGCACCCAAGCGCTGCACTGGTACCTGCTCTGTTGGCCTTAGCGCTAGAACGCAAGAGCTCTGGCGAACAAATCCTTGACGCTTATATCATTGGCTTTGAGATTCAAGCAGCGCTAGGCGCCGCAATGAATGACGCACACTACGGACGCGGTTGGCATACCACCTTAACCTTTGGCTCGATTGCCGTCGCAGCTGCTTGCGCGAGACTACTTAAACTAGACGCAAAAACTGCCGCTGCGGCGATATCCATTGCAACAAGTTCATCGAGCGGTTCAAAACTCCAGTTTGGCACTAACCTCAAGCCAGTTCATGCAGGCATGGCGGGGCAAGCCGGAATCATCGCCGCGTCTTTAGCAGAACAAGGCTTAACGGCAGCCGCTGAAATTTTTGAAGGTACGTGGTCGTTCCGATCACTTTTTGGTGGCGACAGTGCTGCTGGTTTTGATGCGGCTCGTGTCGTATTGGCCGGCGAGCCTGCGATAACAAAAATTGGTATCTGCCTAAAAGTTCATCCTTGCTGTGCAAGCACTCATCGAACGATTGATGCGATTTGGGCTTTAAAGCAAAAAGGTCTATCACTAGATACGATTGAGTCGATTACGGCCCATGTCTCTGGCATTGTGATGGGCAATCTCATGTATTCGCAGCCAATCGACGAAATGCAAGCCCGCTTTAGTATGAATCACTGTGTTGCCCTTGCGCTATTAGAGGATCAGATTAAGGTGAAGGACTTTTATTCTTCTCGCTTAAATGATCCAGAAACACGTTCACTTTGGCCACTCGTGCACATGCAACTTGATCCAACCTTGCCAGGAAAAGATGTTATTAATCCTCGTCCAGAACAAGCTCATGTCGTCATCAAGAAGCGCGATGGCAGTGAGATGCAAGAAACCATCTTCTTCGCCATGGGCCACCCAAACGTGCCAGTCTCTGATGAGGCACTTGCCCAGAAGTTCATAGCCTGCACGCAAGATGCCTTTGAACTCGTATCTGCGACAGCTTTTTTACACGAACTGCAAGATCTAAAAACACAGAAGGATTTAAGCTTTATTAATAATCGTTTTGAAATGATTTCTTGAGCAAGATCCGGTTGTCGGCCTTGCCAAGCGACTGACAAGAGACTCAGTAGCTTAGCTCAAGACGATTAATTAATTTTCTTTCGGTATCTTCGCCTCGCCCACAACCTTAGTCCATTTGGTGATTTCTGCCTGTGCAAAATCAGCAAACTGTTGAGAGCTACCACCAACGGCATCGATACCAAGCTGTGCTAGTCTTTCTTTGACCTCTGGCGTGTTCGCAATTTTAGAAACTTCAGTCGACCACTTCAACACAATCTCTGGCGGCAGACCGGCTGGCCCCATGAAGCCCAACCACGAAAACGCCGTGAAGCCTGGATACTTTTCTACCATCGCCGGCATGTTGGGCATCGACTCTAGCCGCTTCGGGCCGAAGCTCACTAAAGGTTTGATTGATCCAGCTTTAATATGTTGCGATTGGATAAAGAGTGTATCGATCGCATACGAGACCTCATTACTGACCACTGCCATTGTTGAGGCCGCGCTACCTTTATAAGGCACATGAGTGACGTCAATGCC